>DFFN01000062.1 GCA_002369525.1 Lachnoclostridium sp. UBA3775
TATTGATTCCGGGCTTGCCACCACATTGCATTTTACATACCCGATCATTGTCATGCTGATCTCCGTTTTTGTTTTCAGAATGAAATTCAGCAGGACTGGTATGCTCTGTCTTCTTATGTGTGTTGCCGGAATAATGTGCCTTTGCAATCCTGAAGGAAATATGGACAGCAGAGGGATGCTTCTCGCTGCAGGATCAGGTGTCGTGTACGCTGTCTATATATCTGGTATTGATCGGAGTGGTCTGAAAGAATTGCCTGTTATGGTGATCATATTCTGGTTGTCATTGTTTTCTGCGGCTGAGATCCTACTGTTTTCGTTTCCTCAGAACCAGCTCCTTTTGGCTCTTCCATGGCAGGTATGGATCTCGTATACCAGCCTGGGTTTGATTGCTATGGTTATTGCAGCACCACTTTTCCAAATTGGGATTATGAAATGTGGAGGAGTAAAATCTTCCATGCTCAGTACCGTCGAGCCGGTCACAGGAGTGCTTATCGGAGCGCTTGTTTTTCAAGAAACAATAACTGTCAAATCAGCGATAGGAATTGTTTTAATCCTACTGTCAGTGCTGTTTCTCACACTGGCAGACAATAAAAATCATTAAGGAAGAGGTAAAACAATGGAGAAGGACAATCTTGTAAAATCCTTTCATGAAATGTGGGCTGCCTCCGTACATAGATTATAAATCAATCACTTAACACTGACTGCAATTCATCCGGATTCAAGACTTCAATAGCCTTTCCTGTGTACCTTATGATTCCTTCTTCTTCCAGCTTTTTCATTTCCCTGTGAAGGGACGGCCTGGATACATTCATAATCATGGCCCATTTGGATATGGAATCCGGGATCCTGACCGTTGTATTTCCGGATTGTCTGATGACCTCTTGTATGAGGCAGCCCACGCGGCGGCAAAACCAGGTGCACAATAGCGCACTTTTGTCCGTAGTGCACCCACAGCTCGCCCTGCGGCGGTAATCTCAGGTGCACAGTAGCACACTTTTGTCCGTAGTGCACCCGAAGCTCGCCCTGTGGCGGCAAAACCGGGTGCACAGTAGCACACTTTTGTCTGTAGTGCACCCGAAGCTCGCCCTGCAACGGCAAAACCGGGTGCACAGGAGCGCACTTTTGTCCGTAGTGCACCCGCAAAACGTCAAATGGCGGTAATCTCGGGTGCACAATAGCGCGCTTTTGTCCGTAGTGCACCCACAGCTCGCCCTGTGGCGGCAAAACCGGGTGCACAGGAGCACACTTTTGTTCGTAGTGCACCCGAGGCGCACCCTGCGAGTGGAAAAACATTAATCAGGAAATCATGGTGACGGTTTAAACCGAATGAGAAGTAATGTGAAGCAGTGTATGTCATGAAAAATCATGAATAGCTTTAAAACAATTGTGGTAGGAATACCGATGAAGAATTAAAACGTCATACTGACAGATCTGGCAGTCGTAGTAAACAGCGCATTTGTTTAATGCCGCGGCCTTTACTCAATATCAACCACCCAAACGGTGCCGCCCGATATTTTAAATTTAATTTCATGGCCGGCAAATTCAAAGCCGTATATGCGGTTTGGGTCGTGCTGATATCCCGGAACCGGATTTTGAGCCAGTGCGGATAAAAGCGCCGGCATTTTTTCTTCGGGGAGAGTGCCTGACAGGCTTTCGGGAATTGATACTTTTAAAACAGAGCGGTCGCTCCTGTCTGTAAAACCGCCGCTTGCATCCGGAACGGAATCGGCATAAGGAAGATAAGGTTTTATATCAAAGATGGGGGTGCCGTCCACAAGGTCCGCGCCGCGCACTATAAGAGCGGGTGCGTCATCGGAAGAAAGATCTATTTTTTCCAGTTTTACACAGGAAAGGCCTATGGGGTTCGGGCGAAAAGGCGAGCGCGTGGCAAAGACGCCCACACGTTTATTTCCGCCAAGTCTCGGAGGCCGCACAGTAGGAGACCAGCCTTCGCGGACCGTCTCGGAAAACTCCCAAATGAGCCAGATGTGGCTGAACTCACAAAGACCCCGAACTGCTTCGGGGTTTCTGTATTCGGGTTCAAAGACTATCCGTGCCTCGAGCTCCGGAACGAGACCGGATTGCCTCGGCACCCCGAATTTTGTTTTAAAATCGGTTTTTATTCGCGCGATATACTTCATCAGGATTTCTCTCTGATACTGCCGTCGCGGTACGCGTCAAGCAGAGCGTAAAGCTCCTCGATCTGCGTTAAGAGGCGTTTTCCGTTGTCAGAATCGGCCACAAGCAGCCTGCGCTTGACGTTTTCCACTACAAAAGTTTCGGAATGGATATCGCTTCCGGTCTTTATTGCGTCATCGGTAGAGGTAAACGGTTCATGATAGACGAGCTTCAAACCGAGAGAATTCGAAATCAGCGTATAACCCGCAATTCCCGTAGTATTATAATATGCTCTGGAAAAACCGCCGTCGATAATAAGCAGCTTCCCGCCGCATTTTATGGGAGATTCGCCTTTCTTTTGCTTTACCGGCATGTGGCCGTTGATAATATGCCCTATCTCCGTATCAAGACCGAATTCTCTGAAAATGCCGAGAACTACGTCTTCTTTGTCGTAAAGCTCATAATAGGGAGTCTTGGGCTCATTGTGAGTTTTTTCGTTTTTTATGAAATAGCGTTCAAACGTGGTCATTTTTGTTTTGCCAAACAGGGGCGAAGCAGCGTTTGACCAGAGGAAATATCCTATGTCGGAAGCGAAGTCTTTTTCGGGCCCCGGTGCAAGGTAATAAGCGCGGCGAAGGCAGGCGTCAAGCTGATCCATCAACTCGCGGCCTTTGCATTTGACGCCGTCAAGCTCGACCTCCCGAAACGATCCGTCTTCATTGAGCGGGATCGACCCGTGAAAGAGAAGATTGTTGTTTCTGATAAGATACATGCTTCCGCGGTTAAACAGAAATCTGATGTGCTGCTGGAGCTTCTGACATTGCAGAAAACCGTTTTGAAGCCGCCGCATAAGGGCTTCTTCGGCCTCGGACAGCCGGAAAGGATCGGACGGGTCCACCGTGGGAAGATATACATCTTCGCAAGGGTATTCTTTGCCGTAAACCGTCACCGTCTTTTTGTCATAATCTATCTTGTCAAGAAGAAGGCGATCGTCCATCCCGTACTCGGGATGACGCTTGATGAGCTGCCCTTCGAGCTTGAACTGAATAATGGCAACTGCTTTATGCATTTGCATATCGAGCGTCACGTCGGACGGATCGTGCGCGCCGTCGTATTTGACATTGAAACAGGAACAGGGATCACCCGAATAAGTGTCCATGGCAAAGCGCATGAGGGGGATTAGATTTATTCCGTAACCGTCCTCAATGATGTCGAGATTGCCGTATCTTGCGGACAGACGAAGGACGGTTGCTATACAGGCGAGATTTCCGCATGCCGCGCCCATCCATACAACGTCATGATTTCCCCATTGAACGTCGACGTCGCGTTTCATGGCAATGAGCTTATCCATGATAATATGGGGTCCCGGCCCTCTGTCGTAGATATCGCCCACGACGTGAAGGTGGTTTACACACATTCGCTGGATACATTCCGCAAAAGCTATGATGCACGCACGGGCGCTGCCGGTCTTTACAATGGCTTCCATAATGCCTTCGTAGTATTTTTCTTTGTCGGAAACTTCGTTTTCGGCGAGCATTTCATCTATGATATAAACAAAATCAGGATCAATCGTCTTACGGACCTTTGATCTTGAATATTTCATGGACGAGCGTTTTATCATACGCAGCAGCCTGAAAAGGGCGGTGCGGTACCAGTCATGCATATTTATGCCGGTGTTTTCCACCAGCTGCATTTTTTGTTCCGGATAATAGATCAGAGTCGCAAGCTCTCTTTTGTCCGTGGGGGAAAGCTCAAAACCGAACTCTTCTTCGATCTTGTTTTTTACGGCGCCGGAGCCGTTTCTGATGATATGATCGAACTGCTCGTATTCGCCGTGAATGTCGCTTATAAAGTGCTCTGTGGCTTTCGGAAGCTGCAGGATGGCGGATAGATTGATGATCTCCGTGCTTGCTTTTGAAATGGTAGGAAAACGGTACGAAAGGGCCTCAAGATAGTGCTTATCTACGCTCATTTGCTCAGTCTCCTTTGCTATAAAGAAATATTATCATAATCCAGGCGAAAAATCACGGAAAAGTTGGCGGCCCGAATACAAAAAAGATTGTTCAAATATTTGACTTGCGCGGAGTTTGGGTAGTATAATACAACAATATATCGTATATCCGGCGGTCATTGTTGTTTTGATCCGGCGGAAATGTTTTTGAATGGAAAAATTTTCCAAAAAGAGGAGTAATAACTATGGAAGAAAAAAAGATCCTTACGGCTTCCGGCCTGAAAAAAATCGAAGAAGAGCTTAACGAGCTTAAAGTAGTTAAGAGAAAAGAAATCGTTCAGAAGATCAAAGAGGCCCGCGAACAGGGCGACATTTCTGAAAATGCCGAATATGACGCAGCACGCGATGAGCAGCGTGAGATAGAAGCTCGCATAGGAGAGCTTGAAAACATCATAAAGAACTCTGAGGTCGCACCGGAAGAAGGAATCGACTCCAAAAAGATCAGCATAGGCAGCAAAGTGCTCCTTCACGACAAAGAAATGGATGAGGACGTGGAATTTACCATTGTAGGCTCGACGGAAGCAAAGAGCTTAAATGGCTTTATTTCCAACGAATCTCCGGTAGGGGCGGCGCTTATCGGCCACAAGAAAAACGATAACGTAAAGATCGAAACTCCCGCCGGAGTGATCACTTACAAAGTATTAAAGATCGAAAGAGGATAAGATGGCAGATCAGAACAATTTGCAGGAACAGGACGTAAACCAGCTTCGCAAGGTGCGCCGGGAAAAGCTTTCCGAACTTGCGGGAGCTGGAAGAGATCCGTTTGTTATAACAAAATATGACCAGACTCATCATACCGACGAGGTAAAGACGCTTTATGAGGCGCACGAGGCAGAGCTTCTTGCCGGAAGGTCTTTGCCGGATACCGCCGGAATGGATGAGGAACAGGCAAAAGCCGCAATAAACGACGATTATAACGAACGCCGCGCGATCATGGACGCGTCGCCGATAAACGTAAGCGTTGCGGGACGAATGATGTTCAAGCGCGTTATGGGAAAGGCGTCTTTTTGCAATGTTCAGGATCTTAAAGGCAGGATCCAGGTCTACGTGGCTCGCGACGCCATAGGAGAGCAGGCCTATGCCGATTTCAAAAAATCCGATATCGGGGACATCTTCGGAATAAAGGGCTATGCTTTCCGCACAAAGACCGGTGAGATTTCGATACATGCCTCCGAGCTGACGCTGCTTTCAAAGTCGCTTCAGCCGCTTCCGGAGAAATTTCACGGTCTGACGGATACCGATACGAGATACCGCCAGAGATACGTGGATCTTATCATGAATCCGGAAGTAAAGGACACTTTTGTAAAGCGCTCGATGATCATCAAGGAGATCCGTAATTTCCTTGACGCGAAAGGCTTTATGGAAGTGGAAACGCCCATGCTCGTGGCAAACGCGGGCGGCGCGGCGGCGAGACCCTTTGAAACGCATTTTAACGCGTTGGACGAGGATCTCAGACTCCGTATTTCGCTTGAGCTGTACTTAAAGAGACTGATAGTAGGCGGCCTTGAACGCGTATATGAGATAGGCCGTGTTTTCAGAAACGAAGGCCTTGATACCAGACACAATCCGGAATTTACTCTGATGGAGCTTTACCAGGCATATACCGATTACAACGGCATGATGGATCTTACCGAGGAAATGTTCCGGATGCTTGCGCAGAAGGTCTGCGGCAGCACAAAGATCAAATACGGCGAGAATGAGATCGATCTCGGAAAACCTTTCCGCCGCCTGACTATGATAGACGCGGTGAAGGAATACGCCGGAGTGGATTTTGACCTTGTTCCGGATACCGCGGCGGCAAAAAAGCTTGCCGACGAAAGGGGCATAGAGTACGAGGCCAGACATGAAAAGGGCGACATCCTCAACCTTTTCTTTGAGGAGTATTGCGAGGACAAGCTGATCCAGCCGACTTTTGTCATGGATCATCCGGTAGAGGTCTCTCCTCTTACCAAGAGAAAACCCGACAAACCCGGATATGTGGAGCGTTTTGAGCTTTTCTGCAACGGCTGGGAGATGTGCAACGCATATTCCGAGCTGAACGATCCGATAGATCAGCGTGAGCGCTTTAAGGCACAGGACGCTGCAGCGGCGGCCGGGGACGAAGAGGCAAATCATACGGATGAGGATTTCTTAAATGCCCTTGAGATAGGAATGCCTCCCACGGGCGGTATCGGCTACGGAATCGACAGGCTCTGCATGCTGCTGACGGATTCTGCGGCGATAAGGGACGTGCTGCTGTTCCCGACATTAAAATCGCTATAAAGACGGACTAGGACACAGCAGGACACAGCGTGACGTGGCGAGACGGAAACAGTCGTCGCAGGACGGAATGATCGGGTTCGACCCAGATCCCGAGTCACAAAGTGGAATGCCACGGAACATCACGTATACCAAGAGCGAAGCCTAATGAAAATACAGGTATAGTATCCGAAGGAACAGCTTAGGATAGTATGTAACAGGCACTTACTTTAGTAGAAATACTATGGTAGGTGCCTTTTTTTGTGATTGGGACTGTAACTGTTGATTGTCAAAAGGAAGGAGAAACAGATGACAAACAAGGATTTGGTTCGGAAACTCAGAAAAGGTCCGGATCTGGATAAGTATCTTAAAGGAAAAAAGAAAAGATACACCACTTACGGTCTCGGTGCGGGAATGTATTCGCTGAACTATTACTCATTTGTGAGACTTTGCAAAGAGGCCTGCGCCAATATTCAGATCAAGAAGAAAGTAGTTGTCGATCTGGATATTCTGGATGCTTATCTTGAATCGGCTATTGATATGGAAGGAGGAAATGAATAATGCGAATGAGAGGAATGTCAAGCGACCCGGCTAAGCAGGAAAGGATAGATCAGGTTTTAAGATCTATTCCCGGTGGGAAAAAGAAGTGGGTTAGGTATGACGAGGGTGCGATCCTGTATTCGATGGGGATTCATGCATTTATGGACCTTGCAAAGGAAGCAAAGGCGATATACCGGATTCGAAGAATAGTGCTTGTAAACACGGAAAAACTGGATGAGTACATTGAAATGATGTACGGCGATCCAGATAGTGATTAAGGAGGGCAAAGATCATGTGTAAGGTTATAGCGGTTGCAAATCAGAAAGGTAGGGTCGGAAAGACCACTACAGCAGTAAATCTTGGAATCGGATTGGCTGCAGAAGGAAACAAGGTTTGCTGATCGATGGGGATCCACAGGGTTCAATGACGATCAGTTTGGGATACAGTGAGCCAGACCGGCTTGAATATACGTTGTCCACTCTGTTGACAGAAGTGATGGAAGAGAAGAAACAGTCTCTCACACAGACTATCATTCAGCACGATGAAGGTGTGGATCTTATTCCGGCCAATATCGAATTGTCGGCTCTGGAGATCAATCTGGTAAATGCCATGAGCAGGGAAGTCATTCTCCGAAGCATCGTAGAATATCTTAAGGCTGAATATGACTACAAGTATATTATTATCGATTGTATGCCTTCTCTTGGAATGCTTACGATCAATGCCCTGG
>DFFN01000185.1 GCA_002369525.1 Lachnoclostridium sp. UBA3775
AACTCTCCATCCACTCTGGCTTGCTACCAAAATTCGATGGGGCTCGAAACGACAGTCTGACTAAACTTCTACATCCATTCCGCTTTATTGCCATATCCGATGGTCTGTGAAGAATTTCTTACCACAATTTTTCCAACTTATATGACTTTTCCTTTAATCCGATGTAGGTTTCATGCAGGAACGACCAAAAAGGCTCCATCCATTTTGGGACTTAATCAAGTCCGATGGAGGGTTCATACAAGAATGCCTTAAAGAACTACATCCTTTTTTTGCTCTGCTCAAATCGGATGGAAGCGGACACTCTTCAAGCGAACAGGATATCACAAAAGGGGCGTGCCGCAATCGATTAGGTTGAACCTTCACTTAATGCGACAGCCCCTGCAACAGTCTGTTATTTAATTTCAGTCACTATTTTGACTCCGCGCCGGCCGCCTTCTCAACTGCCGCTCTCGTGCAGGCAGGTGTCTTGATCGTCCTGGAGTAACTCAGGATCTCCCCGCCCTGCTTGGCAATGTCATATTTGTACTCCGCTGTATCGTCCTCAAACTCAAACTCGTAGACAGGAACGCCTTTCTCCGTGCCGTTCCTGTTCTTTCTGAAAGAAGTCTTCTTTTCGTTTACGCCCGCGTCAGAGATCGCAGTGTTCTTGGCCTGGGCCTGGTTGATCTGTTTGCCGTCCGCATAGGGCTCCGAGTATTCCCAGCTGACTTTCACGATCTCACCGTCTGCGACCGCGACATCATACTCATAGTCCTTAACGTCTGTCCAAAACTCTATCTCATAGACAGAAGCGCCCTGCTCTGTCCCCTTCTCCACTTCTTCAATAGTCACTTCATCCTCAGTAAGCCCTGCGTCCTTAAGTGCGACTGCTATTGCATAATCCGCCGTGGTGCTCTCTGCCGCCGCTGCGCCGATACTTCCGGAGCCGGCTATCACAGATGCAAGCATCATCGCTGCTGTAATAAATGTAACACTTTTCCTGAGTTTCATGGTTCTACCTCTTTCAAGAATGGATTTTCGGTCTGAATCATAACAATTCCTTGCAGTTTTGTTTCTTATACTACGAAATTATAAATGAAAATCATTCATCACGAAACATATATTTTCTTAAAAGTTGCTAAACAATTACAGCCTCCGAGGGCGGTTTATCCACAAAATGTGGATAACTGCCCCGGAGGCTGTTCTGTGACTCTTATTTTACTTTCCGGAACATGATCTTTCTGGCTATGCCAATGCCGATCCGGTACGGCAGCGGGCGAAGTTCCCTGTCCGCCTCTTTGAGCTTCTCCCTGATCGGCAGATGCTGGGGACAGTGCGCCTCACATTTGCCGCAGCCTACGCACTGCGACGCGAACGCGGGATCCTTTCGCATGCCGACATTCCGGAAAAACTCAAACCGCGCGCGTCCCTTTTTCTCCAGATACATGAGATTATAGTAGTGGAAATTGCCCGGAATATCAACTCCCTTAGGACAGGGCATGCAGTATCTGCAGCCTGTGCAGCCGACCTTTTCGCGCTCTTTGATGATGTTCCTGATGCGTTCTGTCAGGCCGTATTCCTTATCTGTGAAACTGCCTGCCGCAGCGTCGGAAGCGACTCTTACATTTTCCTCGAGCATTTCGATCGAATTCATGCCCGAGAGTACGCAGGTAACGCCCTCCTGGTCCCATAACCACCTGAATCCCAGCTCGGCGGGCGTAAAGCCTGTTCCCGAAGCTTTCAGCTCTTCCATCGCCTTATCGGGCAGTGTGGCGAGTTTTCCGCCGCGCAGAGGCTCCATGATGATCACGGGCACGCCCTTCTTCTGTGCCGCCTCAAGCCCCGCGCGTCCCGCCTGGCTGAACTCATCGAAATAGTTGTACTGTATCTGGCAGAAATCCCAGTCATAGGCATCGATAAGCTCGATAAAGCCCTTGGTTCCTCCGTGATATGAAAACCCGATCTGCCTGATCTTTCCGCTCTTTTTCTTTTCCTCAAGCCATTCCAGAATTCCGAGCCCGATAAGCCTTTTCCACGTTTCAACGTCGGTAAGCATGTGCATAAGGTAGTAATCCACATGATCCGTGCGAAGCCTTGCAAGCTCTTCCGAGAAGAATTTCTCGGGATCCTCGGGCTTTCTTATCAGGTAATGAGGAAGCTTGGTAGCAATATTTATTTTGTCGCGTATACCGTTTTTCTCGAATATTTCGCCGATCAGCGCCTCGCTTCCGCCGTAAACGTAGGCGGTGTCATAATAATTTACGCCCCGCTTATAGGCTGCCATTATTTCTCTTTCGGCCTTTTCAAAATCAAGCTTGCCGCCCTTTTTTGTAAACCTCATGCATCCGAAGCCAAGTATTGAAATCTTATTGCCGTAACGGTCTGTTCTGTATTGCATATTCCCCCTCCTTACACTACATATTTAATTAATAAATTTTAACATTTTTTTAACATTATGTCAACGATTTACAAATTTTCCTTAACAAAGATTTAATTGACAAAAACGCTCACATGATATATAATTTGTCAAGTAATGTAAATGCTTCCGTGGCTCAGTCGGTAGAGCGATTGATTCGTAATCAATAGATCGAGGGTTCGAGTCCCTTCGGAAGCTTTTATTTTTTTATAAAGGAGTTTTATATGGGTCCGGCTTTTTATGTCGTGCTGGCAATAGCGGTGATACTTCTTGCAGCGCTCATTGCCGTTATCGGCAATTTAAATAAAGTAAAAGAACAGCAGCAAAAATCCGCTGAGGATAACCGCAGGCTCATTTCCAAGGTGACACGTCTTGAGACGGACACCCGTGAAGCTACCCTCTCAAAGGACAATCTGCTCATCCAGTATGAAGAATTAAAGGGTCTTTATGAGGATGTTAACCGCATAGCCTTTACCGACAAGCTCACGGAGCTTCCGAACAATACGCAGTTCAATGACCTTTTCGAAGGTGTCATAATGACGTTACGTGAAGGTGAGATGGCCGCAGTATGTGTCATCAGGCTTTCAAACTATGACAGGATAACAAATTCCGCGGGACATATGGCAGGCGACGAGCTTATGCTTGACTTTACGACAAGACTTAAGGCCAATATTACCGACGATGATTTCATCGCAAGGATCGCGCCCGATGAGCTTGCAATGATTTCCCAGAATTTTGATAACATTACCGAATATGAAGACAGGATGGCAAAGCTCTACAATGTGCTTTGCATGCCTTTTGAGAATTCCGCAAGGAATATCGCACCTGAGGTATACATGGCGACGGCCATCATACCGAGAGACGGAAAGAATGTACAGCTGCTCTCTCTCAATGTTCGTCTGGCCCTGAGCCATGCGATCAATGAAGGCGAGCCTAAGGTTTATAATTATGATGCTTCGATGGCAAAGCAGGCAATGAAACGTATGGAGCTTAACGCTCTTTTAAACCAGACTGTTTCGGACAATGCTTTTACTTATCTTTGTTCTGCACAGATGGACCTGAGAACGGCCCGTCCCGCAGCGCTTGAGATAATACCTGCTCTTGACTCCCCTTCACAGGGGCGCCTTCTTCCGAAGGACTATATCGATCCTTCAACTGACAATCTGATCGCCAAGAGAATATTTGCCCTGACGATCAAAGAAGCCTGCCATAAGCAGAAGGTATTCGACAACGCCGGATTTACCGACATCAATTTTATCGTCGGCTGCCTTTCCGGCCAGTTCATAGATGATGATTTCGTTAAAATAGTATATAATGCTCTCGAGGAAAGCGATGCGACTCCTTCAAGGATCCTCATCTCCGTGCCCGAGCAGGTGCTTCAGAAGAAGCCCGCCGAGACCATCGGACTGATGAGAAAGCTTGAAAAGCTCGGCATCCGCTTCATACTTGACGAGTTCGGCGCCGGAGACTCTTCTCTTACGGCTCTGTTAAATGCGCCCGTAGCACTTGTAAGGCTCTCAGGCGCATTGTTCGACGGCGAGACAAGAATAAGCCCCGACAAATTTTTATCTTCCTTTACCGAACTGGTACACAACTGGAGGCTGAAACTGATTGCCACCGATGTGGAATTTTCCGAGCAGGAAACTCTGCTTAAAAAGTGCCACACCGACTATGCACAGGGCAAACTTTACAGCGGCAACATGGAAGAAGAGCTTGCACTGCAATTTGTGAGGATGTCGCTGAAGTAACCCATGTTTTATCATCTGCCGGATGATTATTTCATGCAAGACACTGTGTTTTTCTTGTCATAATCAATAATTTTAAAAATGATTTTCTGTTATTCTGTAAATTGAAATATAAGGCCTGAAATAATAAAATCAGCATATGCGTGGCATAAGCTGATTTTTTATTTGGAGGTCAACAATGAAAGACTATGATGAATTTACCAAAGAACTTCTTTCGGAACTGAGCGCAGGCCGGGGAGACGAGTTTTCCTATTCTTTTTCCGAAAGCACAAAGCTGAACGGAGTGATCATACATACACTCACCGTTTCCAAAAAAGGCAGCAACATATCCCCCAGGATACCCCTTGACTATTTTTTTGAAGAGTATACGGGCGGACGTGAGATCACCGATATTGCAGAAAGCATTTCGGAAATCATACGTATGCAGCCTTCTTTTTCTCAAAAAGTACCGGATTTAAACTGGGAAATGGTTCATGACCATATCGTTTTCTCAATAATCAATTACAAGGTCAACACGGACATGGTCTCGCGTCTGCCTCATTACAGACTGTCGGACCTTGCCCTTATTTTCAGGATCGATGCTTCATTTATGGATTTTAACGGTTTTATTAATGTGACGAATTCCCTGTTAAATTTTCTGGGAAAAAGCAAGGAAGAGCTGCTGATACAGGCCAGACGCAACATGAACAGGCTGCTGCCGCTAAGAATCATTAAAATGAGTGACATGCTTGGCATAAGCGAACTGCCGGATGAAACCGAGATGCTTGTATGTACGAACAGTGAGAAAAGCTACGGAGCTTCCGGAGTGTTATATGATGAGCTGGCAAAGCATCCGATACTTAAAGAGAATGCGGATTACTATGTGATACCTTCCTCGATACACGAAACCCTGCTTTTAAAATGTGAAGATTTCGGAGAAAACACTGCAGAACTTGAAGAGATCGTCAGATCGGTAAACATGAGCAGTGCCGTTACAGCCTCCGAATACCTTTCCGACAGCGTTTACAGATTATCGTCGCTCAGGGAGGAATTTTCGTCCCTGCTGCCTTCAATGTAGGCTCTTAAAGCCTCGTCCGAATCAAGTGCCTTTTCAAACAGTCTGTTTACGGACTCTATCAGTTCCTTTACTCCCGCTTCGGCATTTATTTTCCCCAGAACATTATTGTATGCTATTGCCGGAACCGGGCCGTTCATAACATAGTACTTATCTTCTTTCCGGGTTACAAACAGTTCATCAAGCGAGGGCACTGCAGTTTCTATATCCTTGAATTTAACTTCATAATAAACATATATCACATAGTCAAGCGGAGTCTGTCCGTCGAGCTGGTATACATGGCGGACGTTAATGCTTTCCGCATTTTTAAAATGGGCAAACATACCTTCTTTGATCGAATCGGGATCGGTTACAAGCGGTGAGAGCTTGTCTGCATCACCCGATTTAAGCGCGGCAAAATAGGAAGCCGCCAGAAGCCTGACCATTTCCACATCGCAAAGCTTAAGACCGGTGTTTATGCCGTCATCCTTTTTTTCGGTAAAAGGGGTTGGTGTGATATAATAATGCTTTTTGCTGTCATTTCCGCCTTCTTTTTTTATTTCGCCGTCATTGCAGGCTGTAAGAAGAAGGATGGAAAACACCAGAAGAAAGCAGGTTGCTTTTTTGAGAAAAGAAAGCATGACATACCTCACATTTACAAAGTATCTGTCCTGACGCATCCGAAGGGATTCGAACCCCCGTCCTTTGGCTTCGGAAGCCACTGCCCTATCCACTGAGCCACGGATGCATATATTCCCTTAAGCCTTTATATGGGCTTAAGGGATAATTTTTTATTCTTCCTCCAGACCGTCTTCTTCAACCGGATCGAAATCCGCAAGCTGTGAAGACTGTACATCGGGGAAAGCGGAGAGCATAGGCTCGATCTTTTCATGCTTAAGCACACGATGCACATAGTTTGAAGTGATCTTTACGACTATAGGCGACAGAACAACAACGCCTATAAGGTTCGGGAGCGCCATAAGTCCGTTAAAGGTATCCGAAAGATCCCATGCGAGATCAAGCGACATAACAGAGCCGACATAGATCACCGCAACAAATACAACCTTGTAGATAACGGTTGACTTTGTGCCAAAAAGATATTCCCATGCCTTGCTGCCGTAATGCGACCAGCCAAGTACCGTTGAAAACGCAAAAAGGAGGATTGCAATGGCAATAAAGCCCTCTCCTGCTTTACCGAACACCTTTGAAAAGGCTTCGGCTACAAGTGCCGTTTTTTCCTTTGTGCTGTTCATTGCTCCGGTTTCAAGGTTTACAAGACCTGATGACAGAACGGCAAATGCCGTTAATGAGCATACGACGATGGTGTCGGCAAAAACTTCAAAAATGCCCCACATACCCTGTCTGACAGGCTCTTTTACGTTGGAGTTTGAATGTACCATAACCGAGGAACCGAGACCTGCCTCATTTGAGAAAACTCCTCTTTTCATACCCCAGGTAACAGCCATTTTTACACCGCTGCCGACGATACCGCCGCCTGCTGCCTTAAGACCGAAGGCTCCTTTAAATATTGCGGAAAACACTTCTCCGGCTTTGTCGATGTTTGCTATGCAGATGATCAGCGCGCCGATGATATAGGCTATTGCCATGAAAGGAACAAGCTTTTCGGTAACGCTTGCGATCCTCTTAAGTCCGCCTACGATAACAAGGGCCGCAAACACCAAAAGCACAACGCCCGTAACCCATGCAGGAACCTTGAACGCGGAGTCCATGTTTGTTGCTATGGAATTAATCTGGCTCATGTTACCGATACCGAAGGATGCGATAACACAGAAACACGAAAACAGTATTGCAAGTATCATACCGATATGCTTGCAGTTTTTCTTGGCGCCGAGACCGTCGCGAAGGTAATACATCGCGCCGCCCGACCATTCATTATTTTCATTTTTTCTTCTGTAATAAATACCGAGTACGTTTTCGGAATAGTTTGTCATCATCCCGAAGAATGCAACTATCCACATCCAGAATATTGATCCCGGTCCTCCGAGAGCGATCGCAGCGGCAACGCCGGCAATGTTACCGGTACCGATGGTTGCTGCAAGAGCCGTACATAAGGACTGGAACTGGGAAATCGACTTGTCATGCTTTGCGGTGTGCGCGGTCACATGCTTATCGCCGAAAATTCCGCCTATGGTTTTCTTGAACCAGTGTCCGATGTGTGTGATCTGGAAAAATTTGGTAAGAACGGTCATGAGGATACCTGTTCCGACCAGAAGGACAAGCATGGGAAGCCCCCACACTATCTCATTCAGTGCCGCATTTTTCTCGGAAATGAAGTCGAGCACCGAATTCAGGTAAATTCCATTCATCAGCTATTCTCCTCTTTTTCTTGTATTTTCCCGGGTATGACCTTTATTCCGTTTACGGTCACTCCGTCATCGAGCGGGATGACAATACAGCGTCTCCCGTCAATAATCCTTGTTTCAAGAAGCTCGGCCTTAAGAGGCGAGCATTTAATCTCGACCTGTGAGGTTTTCACCTTGAGCTTGGAGGTATCTACTATATTGTTGGCCTGAAGTACTGCCTTCCCTCCTATAGTCTCGTCATATCTTTTTTCAAACTTTTCAAGCTTTTCCTCAGTGACGCCGCTTTCCGACAGAATGTCCATCATCTCGTCCTTTTCAAAAAGAACAGGACCCGGCTCTTCCTTTTTTTCCTCTACCAGCTCGTTGACCTTTTCCTGTATAAGCCTGATCGTGTCATAGGCACATTCTTCCTCGAGACTGTTTTCAAGAATCTCCCTGAAGCTTTCCTTCTGGGTTCCGGCCGTCATAGGCATTACGGTTCCAAGCACGCTTTCAATGAAGCTTTCATTGATTTCTTCGGCTTTTTTTGAATAGTAAAGCAGTGAATGTATGTCCGTGCTTCTGTCGTTAAAAGCAGGGAACAGAAAACCGTTCACAGGCTTTTCGACCACCCAGTCACGATCCCTTGCGGAAAAAACGCCCGCAACCGGGTCATAGGAAAGCGCTGCCGCATCCAGCTCGACCGGACATATGCAGCAAAGTATATACTCATAAATCTCATCGGATGAATCTTCAAGCTCAAGGCCGTCGCTTGTCCTGCCGTGGACATCATAGCTTGCGTGAACAAGAAGGATAAGGTAGTTTCCCGTGTATTCGTAGGAAGCTATCACCTTGTCATAAAAGCTTTCAAGAAGCTCATTATCCTTAAGGCCGGAATTGCGCAGCTTAAGAAGCTCGGCCTGGGTTCCGCCCTCTTCTTCCGTTTCGATGGGAAATTCCATGTTCAGGAGATTTCTGCCGAGAGTTCCCGAAAGGGTTTTCGAGAAGAATTCAAAATATTTGAAGGTCTCCTCCTCCGGCAGGGTAAGAAAGGTGCTGTTCAGGCTTGCGATCTTCTGTTTTTCGCCTCCCACATAGCAGCCGGCGATCTTCGAGATCGTACTGGCCTTATGCGTAAGCTGTTTCTTTATTTCTGCAATTTCTTTTTTTATCATTGATCTTCGGCACTCTCCTCAAAAGATTCTTCAAGGCCGAGCCCTTCCATCAGCTCGTCGAGCGTCATCCTTACGGGATGAGAGTGGAAATCCAGGACAAAATCAAAAGCGTCCGGAAGTTTATCTGCAATTTTTGCCAGATTTTCGGGTTTCATTCTGACAAATGGAATTTTTACGTTTCTTTCCTGTTGTGACAGTTCTTCTATTTTGGAATAGATCGGAAGTATCTTTTCGCCCGTTTTTGAATTCTGTAAAAACAACGGAGAATATTTTACCTTCGTTATATCAATCCGGGAAGGATCATTTGTAGTCTTCAGTTTTTCAATCTCCGAAGCCGGAAATTCAAAATGCATGGGTATATATACCTGAGTTTCCTTCATTGCCATAAAAAGGCTTTCCATATTCTTCTCGCTTGGTTCGGAGTGTTGCCTTTCAAGCATTATATTAAATACGGTTTCTCTTTCCTTTTCTTCATCACTAAGCTTTAACGCTCCGTATATCTGTGTTTCCATCATTATATTTCCTCTCTCTTTTATCAGATATCAATATCCTTTTCATAACAGCCTTTTCTTATGATCTCGGTCACTTCCACCTTGCTTAACGGCATGTCAAAGAAATAACCCTGAACATTCTCGCATCCGCATCTTTCAAGAAAAGCGATCTGTTCTTTGGTCTCGACACCCTCGGTGATGACCTCCATGTCATAGGCCCTGGCAAGATCGATTATGCTCTTTACCAGCAGTTCATCCTGTTCGGTAAAATCCTTCAGGTCGATGAACGAACGGTCAATCTTAAGCACATCGGCATTAAGGCTTTTAAGAAGGTTGAGCGACGAGTAGCCGGTTCCGAAATCGTCTATCGAAACCTTGATACCGTGCTGTTTCATTCTTCCGATGAAATCGGCAAGGAAATTGAACTCGGCATTGTCCACGGTTTCCGTAACTTCTATCTCAACCTTTGAATGATCCACATGATATTCGTCAAGAACCGCAGCGATCTCGTCCGCAATGTTCTCGGTTGTCAGGTTTCTTCTCGACAGGTTGACCGAAACACGGGGAACATCTATCTCCATGCTTTCCCAGCGTTTTATGTCGCGGCATACCTGCCTGAGCA
Source organism: Lachnoclostridium sp. UBA3775 (assembly GCA_002369525.1). Taxonomy (GTDB): domain Bacteria; phylum Bacillota; class Clostridia; order Lachnospirales; family Lachnospiraceae; genus UBA3775. The sequence goes on from DFFN01000185.1 coordinate 9,765, forward strand.
TCGAGCGGTCAAGTTCGATGATCGAGCTTGAATCCTCAAGAATGCCCACGAAACGGTCGGGTCTTATCACCTCACCGTCCGTCTCCCATCTTACCAGGGCTTCAAGGCCTATTATCTTTTTGGTTTTTATATTTACCTTCGGCTGATAATATGCGACAAATTCGTGCATATCGATGGCTTTACCGAATTTTGCTCTTACCTGGTTTGAATAGTGCTGCTTTTCACCCATTTCCTCGTTGTAGTAAACAAAGGGATGGTGGGGATATTTCTTCGCATTGTTCTTTGCATCCGAGGCACATTCAACCGCCGCCTGGATCGCGGTCCTGGTCTCTATCATGTAGATTCCGGCATAGCACGACAGCTCAAAATGGACTCTGAGGTTACCGTCCTTTATGTCAATCGGGACCTTCTTTATTTCGTCAAGGAATTCCTCAAGATTTTTCTTTTTAAGAAGGACATTGAAATTATCGCCGCCGAAACGCGTAACGATTTCTCCCTCTTTGATCATTCCCGAAAGCTTATGGGCATACTTGATAAGAACCGAGGTTCCTACATCAAAGGGCACGGTCTGATTTACAAACTTGAAATTGTTTATGTTGAGTGCCACTACGCAGTAATCCGTGATCTTGAATTCGGCAAAAAGCTTCTCGCCGAAATCAAGGAAGGTCTGCATGTTCGGAAGTCCGGTGTCGGTATCCCTGTTCATAAGGTCGATATAGCCGGAGCCGAGCTTTGCGCGGCTGACATAAAGACAGATCATCTCGCAGAGCCACTTGGCCTTCTGTATCTGGATCTCATCGGGATAGAGAGTCATGATCGTTATCCCGCATCTTACAGTCTCGCCGTCGGGCATGACACATTCGTCGGAAATACCGTCAAATTCCGGTCCCTCCGTTTCATATACCGTAAGATGAGTCACGCGGGCAAGGTCAAGCTCATTTACGCCGGCGGGCACGATCTCGATTTCAATCTTCTTTGCCTTTATGAGCCTTGCAATTTCACCAATGCTTTTGCTCATTCTTGAAATCAGCGTGCTCATATCAAAGGCCTCGTTAAAGTCGGCCAGCATTCCCACTACATTTCTGAAATCGGTAACAGCCTGATCCGGCACGTAGGATTTCTCTTCGTTCATTTCCATATTATACTTCTCCGATACGTTCATTTTTCCTTATCAAAGTAAGAGTATACCACATATTTGGCTGTTTGAAAACAAAAAATAATCATATTGGCAAAAATTTCTCTTGTAAAGGAAACGATTTTGCTGTAGAATACGGCATAACAGGTCAGCTTAGGAAGGCTGGCAAAGTATCAGTAAAAGAAAGAGAATTTTAATGACCACTACAGAATCCGAAATCAAAAAAAGAAGAACATTTGCGATAATCTCCCACCCCGATGCCGGAAAAACAACGCTCACCGAAAAGCTTCTGCTCTACGGAGGAGCCATCAATCTTGCAGGCTCGGTAAAGGGAAGGAAAACCGCAAGACATGCCGTTTCAGACTGGATGGAAATCGAAAAGGAACGTGGTATTTCCGTAACCTCCTCGGTAATGCAGTTCAATTACGGCGGCTACTGCATCAACATACTTGACACTCCCGGTCACCAGGATTTTGCTG
>DFFN01000050.1 GCA_002369525.1 Lachnoclostridium sp. UBA3775
AAAAAAAGCCGATGACCGGATTCAGCTACAGCTACGGCGGAAATATGTGCGGCAATTCCCATCGGGAGTCTGTCATGCCGGTTGACAATGAACATGCGCGCATTTCAATTTCACATGCGGACTGGCATTATCAGAATCCCGAGGTAAACGAATATCTGACCGATATCGCCGTGATGAAGAAAATCGAAGAGGTTTTTCACAAGCATTCGATGGAAAAATGGAACGGTAAGAAGTTTACCGATATGTTTGTATGCGACGGTGAGAGCTACAGCTACTCCTTTGATTTCGATAAAGCATGGATCGGTTTTTCTTCGCAGATATATCCCCGGAAGTATCATGACAAGCTCAATGAGCTTCATGAAATAATTAAAGAGTATATCGGCAGCGGGAAAAAGCTTCCGCATCTTGTCACAAAAAATGTTGAAGCGGAGGAATCGTACAGGAGATATAAACCTGATGACGGCAAAATAGGCATTGAGGTCTTTAAGTATTGCGAAGGCCGGCTTTACTATCTGGTTTCCAACGGAACCGGCGAGAAGCATGAGTACGACAGAAGCATAAAAATATATAAGGACGAAGAGTCCGGGCCCTTTTTTACCAAAGAAAAAAACTACAGGGGCACCGTTTATCAAAATTCCGCAGATGAGCAAAGCATTGATGTTCCGGGAATCTTAACGGTCGGTATTTACCGGCTTGAGGTCGGAGCCTGCAGCTGCGGATTCGAGATAGCGGAATAATAACGGAATGACCGGAGAATCAAAGGATGATAAGAATAATCGCAGATTCTTCTGCGGATATGCTGGAGCTTGAAAATATATCTTGAGGATAATCCGGAGGGAAAGAGCTTTGGGGAGATCAAAGAGCTGATCGAGGAATACAAGAATGCTTGAGATGATAGCAAAGAGAAAAGGCGACATGCATGCCGCAGCAGAAATATTCCATCAGCTTGAGCTTAGGAATTGCGGCGGCATCATAGTTGCGGCCGAAATGAACGAAAGCGGAATGACTGTTTAGGAAAAAGCGATGAGAAATAATTGGAAGAGCCTGATCTTGGTACTTGCGGTGACATTTATACTCATGGCGCTGCTTGTGACCTTTACGACGAGGGTTATTTACCGCTCGTCTTTTTCCTATGTCCGGGAAATGGGCGATGACAAGACTTCGGCGATAACGGCAAAGCTTGAGAATTATCTTGAAAATGCAAAATCGGTGCTCTGGGTAGCTGCCGATACCGTGGACCACATGGTTGAAAAAGGGGCAAGCTATGACGAGATAAAGGAATACATCACAAGGGAATCCTCGAACACCGAGGCCCAGTTTGACGAAAGCTACACCGGAATCTATGGCGTTATACGAGGCGAATATGTGGACGGTGTCGGCTGGGAGCCGCCGGAGGATTACGACCCGGTTACAAGAGACTGGTACAAGACCACGGTTGCGGCCGGGGGAGACGTTATTATTGTGTCGCCCTATATCGACGCGCAGACCGGCAAGGTCATCATATCGGTCGGGAAAAGCCTGTCGGACAATAAAAATGCACTGGCTCTCGACCTGACGCTTTCGGGTGTGCAGGAAACCATAGAGGCTGTGAACATAAACGAGTGCGGCTACGGCTTTGTGCTGAACAACGACGGCATGGTGATCGCGCATCACGACGAGGATGAAAACGGAAAATATTACAATGAGCTTCCCGAGTGGAAGACTATCTATGAAAAAGCCGTTTCAAAGGGAAAGGGCAATTTTGAAGAGGTCATAGACGGGAAGAAATGCACCGTATTCGTAGACCAGGTAATGAACCAGTGGTATCTGGTGATAATTACAGAGTCAAGGGAGCTGCTTGCGGCGCCTCTTTACATACTTGTCGTGAGCATACTTGTAAATGTCATCGTATTCCTGCTGATCTCGGCCTTCTACATCTTTGTTTTCAGACATGAGAGAATCGTAAACCGAAGACTTGAGATCATGAAGGAGATAGAGCAGAAGAGGGAATATGAAGCAAAGCTCCTGAAGCTTGAAAAAACCGCGGCAGACAGTGCGAACAAGGCCAAAAGCGATTTCCTTGCGGACATGTCTCATGAGATAAGAACGCCGATCAATGCCGTGCTCGGAATGAACGAGATGATACTTCGGGAATCCGGGGATGAAAACATACTTGATTATGCGTCAAACATAAAAAAGGCCGGCAATACACTCCTTTCCATCATCAATACCATACTTGATTTCTCAAAGATCGAGGACGGAAGGATGACCCTGGTGCCGGTTGAATTTTCCACTCTCGATCTTGTTGACGGGCTGGTAAATTCAATAAGCGAAAGAGCAAAGTCGAAAAATCTTGATTTTGAGATCAAAATCGATGAAAAAATTCCTGCGGGTCTTTACGGGGATGATGTGAGGATAAGTCAGGTGATCATGAACCTGCTCACAAATGCCGTTAAATATACCGAAAAGGGAAAGGTCAGCTTCAGGATAAGCGAAACCTCAAGGCAGGATGGCAAGGTAAGCCTGCTTGTCGAGGTTGAGGATACCGGTATCGGTATCAAGGAGGAGGATATCGACAAGCTTTCGGTTTCGTTTGAGAGAATAGAAGAAAAGCGTAACCGCCACATAGAAGGTACGGGCCTTGGCATCTCGATAGTTACAAAGCTTTTGGAGATGATGGGCACCGAGATGAAGGTCAAAAGCGAGTACGGCAGGGGATCGCTGTTCTATTTTGAACTTAGCCTGCCTATCGCCGACCCGGCTCCGGTCGGAGCTTATGAAGAAAAAAGAAAAGCGGTTCCCGCAGAGAGCAGGAAGGAAAGGCTTAGCGCTCCGGATGCAAGGATACTTGTTACCGATGACAACGAGATGAACCAGAAGGTCGCACAAAACCTTCTCAGGCTTTTCGGCGTAAAACCCGACATATGCTCATCCGGCACGGAAACGATAGAGCGCATGAAAAGCGGGCGTTACGATCTTGTTTTCCTTGATCATATGATGCCCGGAATGGACGGTATCGAAACCCTTAAGATACTTAAGGAGGAAAAGCTTACAGGAGATGCCGCCGTCATCGTGCTTACGGCAAATGCCGTTGTCGGAGCCAGGGAACAGTATCTTGCGGAAGGCTTTGACGGATACCTTTCCAAACCGATAAAAATGGAAGAACTTGAGGAAACGCTTAAGAAATATCTTCCCGAAAGAGTGCTTAAAGCGCAGGAGGGCGGCGAAGAAAAAACAGAGAGTACCTCAGGAATGGAGAGGCTTAAAAGCCTTGGCTTAAACGTCGAAGACGGTATTTCCTATGCCGCAGGCGACGAGGGCTTCTATATCGAACTGATAAATGAATATGTCCGCACGGCAGGTGAAAAGTGTGCGGAAATGGAGGAAAGCTTTGAAAAGGAAGACTGGAAAAACTACAGGATCCTGGCCCATACGATAAAAAGCACTTCCAATACCATAGGTGCCGCCGACCTGTCCGAGAAGGCGAAAAAACTTGAAAAAGCCGCATCCGATACGGATACGGAATATATAAAAAACAATCACAAAGAGTTTATTTCGGAATTTGCGGAATTTGCAAAGAGGCTTGAAACAGCGCTGAAGTAACAAAAGAAAGAGAGGAAAAAATGAGGCTTAACCCGATTATCGTGTCACTGCTTGACACCGATCTTTACAAATTCAACATGGACCAGGTGATTTTCCATAAACACACCGACCTTTGCGGACAGTATTATTTCAAATGCCGCAACGAGGGAGTTGTGTTTACTCCGGAAATGGCTGAGGAGATAAAGGAACAGGTTGACCATCTGTGCTCCCTGAGATTTAAGAAAGAGGAGCTTGACTACCTTCGTTCGATAAGATTCATTAAAAACGACTATGTGGAATTTCTGCGTCTCTGGCATCCGATAAGGGATTATGTGACCATAGAATTAAGCGACGAGGGAGAGCTCAAGGTGGTTGTAGACGGACCTCTTTTCTCTGCCATGCAGTTTGAAATCTATCTTCTTGAGATCATCAACGAAGTATATTTCAGGATGTCTTATGACTATGTTCAGCTCCGCAGATCCGCAGAGGAACGTCTCAGCGCAAAGATAGAAGCAATGAACAACGGTACCTATACCTTCCCCTTTGCGGAATTCGGCTGCCGCAGGCGTCTTTCAAGAGAGTGGGAGGACGAGGTCGTACGCCGTCTCGTTACCGAAACCAAGAACTGCGTAGGTACTTCAAACGTTTACCTCGCAATGAAATACAATGTAACTCCGATCGGTACCTATGCGCATGAATTTGTTCAGATGTACCAGGGAATCGATTCAATACCTCTTGCATATACCAACCATTATGCCATGAAGGACTGGTATGCGGAGTATGACGGCGATAACGGAACGGCACTTACCGATACGGTTACTACCGATCTTTTCCTGCTTGATTTCAACCGTTCCATGGTTAATAACTACACCGGCGTACGTCATGACAGCGGTGATCCCTATGAGTGGGGCGAGAAGATCATTGCCCACTACAAGAAATACGGTGTGGATCCGAAGACCAAGCTTCTGCTCTTCAGCGACAGCCTTGATTTTGACAGGGCACAGAAGCTTTACGATTATTTCCGCACAAAGACCAAGGTTTCCTTCGGCATCGGAACTTTCGTAACAAACGATACAAGCGAGGATGCGTTAAACATAGTTATCAAGCTTCAGTATGTTAACGGCAGGCCGGTCGCAAAGCTTTCGGATGCGCCCGGAAAGGCTATGTGCCGTGACAATGATTATCTAGAGTACCTGCAGAAATCGGTTGAATTCAGGATTGACAGGGAAAGCAGATGATATATGACAAGGATATCAGGGAACCTCTTTTCGATTTCCTCGAGGAAAAATTCGGAAAGATAAGGATACTTGAAGAAAAGGTGATCGGCATGGTAAGGGCTGACCTTATCATGATAACACCTGACAGGCTTTACGGAATTGAAATAAAAAGCGATGCTGATTCCTATGTGAGACTTAAGAAGCAGGTCGAGTATTACGACAGGTACTTTGACAGGAATTATCTTGTCGTCGGGTCATCGCACGGGATACACGCAAAGGAACATATACCGGAAACATGGGGCATAGTCACGGTTGAAGAAACGGATGGAAAGCTTGATTTCTATTTGCTCAGGGAGGCAGGGGATAATCCCGGAGTAAAACCGGAAAACAAGATCTCGATGCTGTGGAGGCCCGAGCTTAACAATATAATGGCTAAGCATATGTTTCCGGCCTACAAGCAAAAGAGCAAGCTGTTCGTTCAGAATTACCTACTGGAAAACGTTCCGTCGGATGAACTCTGGCCGGAGGTCATGGAGGAGCTTTTCGAAAGGGACTACAATACCATCGCACAGAGGATAGATGAGTTCAGGAAGCAGAACGGACACAGGCCGAAAATGAAAAGGAAAAGACCGAGAAAGGTCTGGAAAAAAGGAAAAGGATAGGCGGGGAAGCTATGGATTTTTATGGTGAGTACAAAAAAAAGCTCAGAACTGCCGACGAGGCCGTAAGCGTTGTAAAAAACGGTGACTGGGTTGATTACACGAGCTCTCTGGGGATGCCCGTGCTTCTTGACCGCGCACTGGCAAAAAGGCGCGACGAGCTAAAGGATGTAAAGATAAGGGGTAACCTTATAAACGGGCCTGTTGAGGTCGCAGAGTGCGATCCCGGCCAGGAGCATTTTGTTTACCACAGCTGGCACTGCTCAGCCTATGAAAGGAAACTCTGTGATGAAGGAAAATGCTTCTATATACCGATGGTTTTCCATAACAATGCGGCATACTATGAATTCTTCCTGGATGTAAATGTCGTGATGGTAAGCGTTACGCCGATGGATAAGCACGGTTATTTCAATTTTTCGGTAAATACCGGCGTTGCAGGTCCCATCTGCAGGCACGCCGACATAGTCATAGTCGAGGTCAACGAGCACATGCCGAAGATACGCGGCGGCTATGACGAAAGCATACATATTTCCGAGGTGGATTTCATCGTTGAAGGAGAACATGCTCCCTTTGAGGATATGAAGCCCCAGCCTCCGAGAGAGGTTGACAGAAAGATCGCCGAGCTTTTAATACCTTACATAGTTAACGGCGCGACTCTGCAGCTCGGAATCGGAAGCATACCCAATGCGGTAGGTGAGATAATCGCCCAGTCCGACATTAAGGATCTTGCGATGCACACGGAGCTATGTTCGGATGCTTTTTATGAGCTTTACAAAGCCGGCAAGCTTACAAATAAATATAAGACCATAGATCACGGAAAGGGAGTCTTCGGCTGCGCCATCGGCTCAAATGAGCTTTACGAGTGGCTTGACGACAATCCGGGAGTTGCGGCATATCCTCTTGAGTATGTGAACCGCCCCTATGTCATCGCCCAGATCGACAACATGGTTTCCATCAACGCCTGTGTTGCGGTGGATCTTTATGGTCAGGTGGCTGCGGAGAGCACCGGCGGCAGGCAGATAAGCGGAACAGGCGGACAGCTGGACTTCCTTATCGGAGCCTCGGCATCGAAGGGCGGCAAGGCATTTATATGCATGAGCTCTGTACATACCGACAGGCATGGCGTGATGCACTCAAGAATACTTCCGCAGTTTAACGGCGACATTATCACCTCGCCGAGAAGCCAGGTTTACTTCCTGGCGACGGAATATGGTGTGGTAAACCTTGAAGGCCGTTCTACCTGGGAGAGGGCGGAGGCGCTGATCTCGATAGCGCATCCGGATTTCAGGGATATGCTTATAAAAGAAGCGGAGCAAAGAAGGATCTGGAGAAAATCCAACAAGAGATGAAACGGAGGATGAAAAATGGCATCTGATACGGAATTCGCAAAACTGTTAAAGAAAAAACTCAGAAAATACGATGCGGTGATTGTTCCCGTAAAGGCAAGCAGGCTGGAGATAATGACGACAAAGAACGTTCCGATTGAAAAACTCCATCCGAATCCCGATGATGAATTCTGCAATCCGGCCATCGGTCCGCACTACGGCATCATCGGAGATTATACCAGTAAATTCATGAGATTCGGCTCCATACTCACAAGCATCGATGACGAACCCTTGATGGTGCAGAAAATCCACCCGGACGGATATATGATACTTAACGGCCATCACAGATGGGCTGCCGCAATGCGCTGCGGATTTAAAAAGGTTCCGGTCAGGATCGTAAATCTGGCCCAGGATACCGACATTGAAAAGATGCTTGCGGCTTCGGAGCATGACAGAAGAGTGACCATGGATCTGGATGAAACCATTTTCTGCCAGGACGATCTTGAGCCGGCCGAAAGACCTCTTAAATTCCCTTACAATAAAATCTACAAGGAAAAGATCCGCATAGGCCTCCCGATGCTGATGCACTATCTCAGCAAGCAGGGCTATGATATCTGGGTTTACAGCGCAAACTGTTATTCCTTCGATTACATACAGGATTATTTCAAACACTATTCGGTAAGACTGGACGGAATAATCACCGGTACAGGAAAAAAGACCGGCAATGCGGAGAAAAAGAAGGATACCGAAAAGAAGATTTCAGGAAAATACAAGGAAACCCTGCATATTGACAGAAATACGATGATCAGGACCGTAAGCGGTGAGGATTTTCAGGAGTTTGAGCTTGATGCGGACTCGCCGACATGGGCAAGAGACGTGGCAGGAATAATCAGAAAGATGTCGGATAATGGCAAAAAATGATCAAAACCATAATGATAAGATGAGGGTGTCCTTCGATCTGGACGAGGTGCTCTTTGTGTCGCCAAAAACCCATAAGACCGAGCCGCCGCCTAAGTTTCCGTACAGCAGGATATACAAGGAAAGACTGAGGTATGGCACTCCCGAGCTCATAAGAAAGCTGCAGGAGCTTGGCTATGAGGTGTGGGTCTACACGTCATCCTTCAGGTCGGAGAAATATATCAGGCATCTTTTTAAATGCTATCATGTGAAGTTTGACGGTATAGTCAACGGCAGCAGGCATTTAAAGGAAGTGCAGCGCGACAACGCTGCGACTCTGCCGCAGAAGCTTCCGAGCAGATACCGTATTTCCCTGCATATAGACGACGAGGAAATAATATGCAAGCTGGCAAGACAGTACGGGTATAATGTTTTCCAGCTTAATGCCCAGGATGATGACTGGAAGGAAAAAATAATCGCTCAGGCAGCGGTGATAAGAAAGCGCGAATACGGATATTGACCGGAGTAGTAAGAAATGTACTTAAATGAATTAAAAACAGGCGAAAGCACCAAAATCGTTAATGTAGGCGGAGGGGGAGCACTCAGGCAGCATTTCCTCGATATGGGAATGATACCGGGAACCGAGCTTACTCTTGTTAAGTTTGCACCGATGGGCGATCCCGCGGAATACCGCATACATGATTATGAGCTTACTCTGAGACTTGATGACGCCGCCAACATTGAAATCACCGAGCCCTACAGGCTTGAGGCCGAAGCAGAGGATAAAAGCCTGCTCCGCGGCGACAGGGTG
>DFFN01000086.1:0-20067 GCA_002369525.1 Lachnoclostridium sp. UBA3775
TACATGAAGCCCGAATATAACGGAGGCGGTTCGCTTGTTCACTGGTTCTCCGATGTAAAAATAAATCCCTTTGATCCGGACCAGGTATTTGTAAATACCGGGACGGGTGTTTTTGCGTCTCTAAACCACATGCAGCCGGACTATTCCTGGTCGGATCACTGCAACGGCATTGAAGAAACTGTACATTTAAATGTATATTCCCCTGTCTGCGGAAGCATTGTGGCGCTTGACATTGTCGGCGATCTAGGAGGCTTTGTCTTCACACAGATCGATGAGCCCTGCGAAAATTCCTTTGCGGACGAAAAGAATGACCGTTACATCACCGCGATAAATGCCGATTATCCCGACACCATTCCGGATGTTTTTGCCGCAACCCCCAGAGGCAACTGGACGGGCAAAACCTGCGGCGGAGTCGTTTATTCCGAGGATGCGGGAAAAACGCTTCGTCATCTTGCAATGCCATACGGCATATCCGAAAAAATTGACAAAAGGCTTGAGGAAATATCCAAGCCTAATGTAAATTCCGGCTGGGTAGCACTCTCCTCAGATGCAAATTCACTCATATGGACGCTTGCGGACGGAATAAAGCTTCCTTCGGACTGCGTTTTATATTCAGCGGACAAGGGCGAAAGCTGGAAAAAAACCGAAGTGATCCCGCTCTCCGGCTCTCCCGCTCCGAAATATCTTAAACCCTTCTTTGACAGAGTCGATCCCGGTCTTGCCTTCGGCTTCGGTGAAGATTCAAGACTTTACGTAAGCAGGGACGGCGGAAAAACCTTCATTGAAAAAGCAAGGCCCGCAAACCTGCCCGTGACCCTTCTCTCCGGAATCGATGCAATGTGCACGGTTGAGATACGCGGCATATCCGGACAAAGCGGCTCCTTTGTCATGGCAATGGGAAAGCCGGGACTTTTCAGGCTCGATTATATTGCCGAAACGGATTCCTTTGCTGCAACGAAGCTAAGCGGGGAAAATGACGAGGTTTACTGTGTAGGACTGGGAATCCTTCCCGGCACCGATGAATATATAAATAACGACAAGGCTCTTTATGTCTGCGCCACCATAGACGGCATCTTCGGTTTCTTCCGCAGCTTTGATTACGGAAAGACCTGGGAAAAGATCAACAACGACAGGCAGATGTTCGGCGAGATCAAGAGTATAGATGCCGACAAGAGGGTTTTCGGAAGATATTACATTGCAACCGGAACCAGAGGACTTAAATACGGAGTTGAAGCATGAATAACGAAGAATTCAATAAAGAAGAAATAGTCAAAAAGGCATCGATCTTAATTGATGCGATGCCGTATATCAGGGATTTCACGGGGAAAACCGTCGTGATCTGCCTAAGCCTCAGCAAAATGCCCTCGGAGGAGGCGGAAAAATCTTTGATGCAGGATATCGCCCTGCTGCAGTCCATCGGCATGAAGCCGGTGCTTGTTCATGACTGCAGGAACAAGGCAGACCGTTACCGCGAGAATAAGCGCGTGGCAAAGCTTATCGAGCACTGCAAGGTAAAAGCCATCGGTATCTGCGGAATCGATTTCCAGACACTCAGTATTTCAATGGAAAACAACTATATCCCCGTCATCACTCCGAATGATGTCGATACCGAGGATATGCTTATATATCCCGAAGATACCGCCCGCGAAATAGCTGTGGGTCTGGGTGCTGAAAAGCTTGTCTTTCTCTCCGAGGACGCGGGGATATTCAAGAACGGAAAGCTTCTTCCGATGGTGATAAAAAGCGAAGCCGAGGACCTTCTCAAGAAGGGAAATAACGGCGAAGCTTTCGCAAGAAGACTTAAAAACTCCCTAATCGCAATCGATAAGGGAGTCGGAAGGGCTCATATAATTGATTGTAAGGTAGAGCACGGACTGCTTCTTGAGTTCTTCTCTGTCGACGGCATCGGAACCGTCATCATGAAGGATCATTCCAAATACTATCCTCACGAAAAGAACTTCCGTTTTTAAAGTCCGACCTCACCGCATGCAACGGCTGCCGATTTCATCGCAAGATCAGTCATTTTCTCAAAGCTCATGCTGTGAGATATTGAATAGGCCATGGCGGCAACCATACTGTCGCCGGCGCCGCAGGTGGATTTGATATCCTTTTCTTCCACCTCGGATTTGCAGAAGGCTTTGTTCTTTCCGTCAGTAAAGTAAGCGCCTTCTTTGCCGAGCGAAATGCATACAAGCCTGATGCCTGCTTTTAAAAACTCATCGGCACATTTTTCCACAAACTCTTTGTAATCATCGGGAATCACCCCGTCGAAATTTTCATATTTATATTCATAGAGTTCATAAATATTGGGCTTTATCGCATAGGGTACCGCTTTTATGCCTTCCTTCAGGGCATCCCCGTAGGTATCAAGAATGGCGATGGCGCCCTTATTTTTTACCCTCTCAATGAGTCTGCGGTAAATATCGCTTCCGATTCCTCTGGGCAGTGAGCCCGAGAAAACGAAAATGTTGTCGCTTTTTGCGTACTTGTCCATCACCGTAAACAGCTGGGCAATGTCCTTTTCCTTGATTTCGGGTCCGGGTTCATTGATTTCTGTCATTTCGGTTCCGGAAATGATTTTTATATTGGTACGGCTCTCGCCGGGAATCATTATCTGTTCGGTCCTGATTCCTTTTATTGCAAGCTTTCCCGCGATCGCGATACCGTTGCTTCCTCCGAAAAGGGTAACCGCGATATTGGGCTCGCCGGCCTGCTTCAATACTATGGAAACATTTATTCCTTTGCCGCCGGGCGTAAGAGTCGAGTCCACTACCCTGTTCGTGGAGCCCTGCTTGAATTTGTTTACATACAACGTTTTATCGATTGACGGATTCATTGTTACAGTAATAATCATAAAAACCTCATTAAGCCTATTTACCGTAATAATTCTTTCTGCAATAAGTGTTAAGCTCCAGCTTTCCTGTCAGAAGGCAGGCATAAAAATCGGTTATGAGCTCTGTGGCCCTTCCGACTTCTTCGTACATCACCCGATACATGGCGCTTACATATCTTTCGGCAAGCTGGCTTCTGTCCTTACTCATGAAGAAGGAAGCAACCTTGCTGCCGTAGCCTGCTTTGTCCATTATTTTGATCATCGTATTCCTGACAACCGGATTCCTTTTCGATGTGCCGACATAGAGTGCTTTCATGCAGACCATTCCGAGATGAAAATCCGCAGCGGAAAGGTCTTTGTAAAATTTCGAAGCGATCTGTGCCGTTCTGACCGATACCGGAAGATGTGCATGAGCAGGATATTTCAAAGCATCATGGCCTTCGGAAAGCAGCGCGTAGCGTTCAAGCTCCGTTTCAATCTTTCCGTGGCTCATTCCGGTCGCCTGAATTGCCTCGTCAACCAAAGGATGAACTGCGGCATCCAGAACGAAATGGCATACACAGCCGAAGAAATAAGCAAGCTCGGCTTCGCTTCCCGATTTCTTTATCAGGCTGAAAGCCCGCTTTTCCATTACCGCGAAGGGATATTTGTGATTCTTCTTTCCAAGGTCAGCCACGCGGTCATTATCTGTCAGATTAAAGAACAGTATGTCGGGGCCGTGAAGTCCGATAAGGTATTCGTCCTTATGAGCGGCAATTATTTTTTTCAGCTCTGAAGGAAGAAGCTTATAAACCTCGGCACCGAATTTCTTATGTGCATATAACGACGGCATAAAACCTCCTATAACTTTCGTTAATTACTGTGCATCCGCGCTTTCAGGGGTTGCGGGATCATCCTTCCACATCTTGGAAGCGTCTCCCTCGGCCTTTACAAGCGAGAATACGTGATCAAGGACCTTTTCCTGAAGAAGTGCCTGAGCAGCGGCATTACTGCCGCCGTGAGCCTTAACAAAGCTGTCGAAATCGGTATAACCCTCTTCCGTAGCATGTGCCTTAAGCTCTTCCTCGGTGATCGCCGGAAGTCCTGCATCCTCAAAGATTGCCTGGAAAGCAAGATCGCGCTTAACCTCGCTTCTTGCAAGCTTCTTCAGCTTCTTTTTGTATTCGCCCTTGCCGCTTGCGCCCATGATATCGTACTTGTTCATGTCAACACCGTATGACTTGTACTGGCTCTCAAGCTTGTCATAGTAATCGTCGATATAGTAATATTTATTTCTCAGATAGAAGTAAGGATAGAAAAATGCTGTTTTTTCGGTGTTTTCGGGTATCCATGAGCTTACAAAGGTTCTAAGCTTGTTCTCATAAAGATTGTTTGCAACGAAAGACTTAAGTCCTTCGGCTGTCTTCGGATACTCGCTGTCACCCATGTATTCGGTGAGCTTTTCGGCAACAAAACTGTCGGTAAGCTCGGGAACAACATCAACGCTGTCTACCTTGCCCTTGAATGTGGCGGTCTTTCCTGCAAATGTGGCGTTTGAATAGTCGGAATTAAAGCTTATGTCAAAATTAATGCTGTCACCGACCTTAAGAGCCGAAATCTTGTCATCGAACTCGGTGCCGAAACGTGTGCCGTTTCCGAGGGTATACGCGCCGTTTGTCTGCGCATAGTCCGTAACTTCCGCACCGTCAACACTTACCGTATAGGTAAGGTTTACGGTCGAGGTTTTTGATATTGCAGTACCGTCCGCAGTCACCGTTTCGGTATAGCCCTTAAGCACGTTGTCGACTGCCGATTTAAGCTCGGACTCGGTAGGAATATATTCCTCTCTGTTAACGCTGATGTTCTTATAATCAGCAACCTTTACATAGTTCTTTGCGGCCTTGGCATCGATTGTTCCGTCGGATTTTAAATATCTGTCGGGAGACTGTTTGCTCTTTATATTGTTGTCAATTACCTTTAAAGATATCAGAGCGATGATAACAGGGATCAGTATGATGCCGATGCAGATCAGTATCTTGTTCCTGAGTCTCTTCATCTTTGCCTGTTTGCTTCTCTTTTTTGCCGCAAGTCTGCTTTCCTTACTCATTATTTCCTCCGTTTTCGTATATGATGTTCTTAAGTATACTAAGGTATTTTAACACCATATACGAAATTTTTAAAGGTTTTTTTTGATTTTCACATATTTTTTTATTTTATGCGTTTATCACAGCGTTGAGCTCGTCCACAAGCTTCTGCACTTCCTCCATTGTGACCTCTTTTCTGAGAGAAAAGCTCACAACCGTACGAAGCGGCGAATACTCAAACTGCTTTCTTACCATGTCGGGAGACATTGCCTCTCCGGCAGCATCGTCACCGTCGTTAAACAAGGTCATATATTCCGAAATGAACTTCGTGATCTTTTCGGTAAATTCAGGGTATCTGAGCACATCTCCGCAGGTGGTATCGGTCGTTATCTTAACGGGACGCTTCTTTGTACCCTTTACCTTAAGGCTCTTTACAAGCCTGATATCCTCTGCCGAACGCGCGATTATTATCTCGTAATCGCCGTCTTCGACGAACCAGTCGGAAATCTTTGTCTCATAGTACGAGAATGCACGGTAGTCAAGCTCGAATTCAACCGTCCTGCTCTCTCCCGCCTCAAGCTCGATCTTATCGAAGGCACGAAGCTCCTTTACCGGCCTTAATACGAACTCCGAATCCTTTGCTCCCACGAAAAGCAGCACTGCCTCCTTGCCGGCACGGCTTCCGGTATTCGTGACGGTAACGCTTACTTTAAGCTTTTCTCCTTCGGTATATTCGTCCTTTGAAAGAGTAAGATCCGAATATTCGAAGCTTGTATAGGAAAGTCCGTGTCCGAAGGGGAATAAGAGCGGCAGCTGCTTTTTATCATAGTAACGATAGCCGACATATACTCCTTCTCTGTACTCGGTCACATCGCCTTCGCCGAAATAATAAAGATAGGAAGGATTATGCTCAAGCTTAAGAGGAAAGCTTTCCGCAAGCCTTCCGCTCGGGTTGACATCTCCGAAAAGTATCTCGCATTCGGCAGATCCGACGCCCTCGCCGCTGAGATATGCTTCAAGCACTGCGGGAACCTTGTCGATCCAGGGCATTTCAACCGGCGAACCGTTATGGAGCACTACAACGATATTCGGCTGGACATCCGCAATTTCCTCGATCAGACGGTTCTGCGCAAGAGGCATGCTCATATGTCTTCTGTCATAGCCCTCGGACTCGAATGAATCGGGAAGGCCTGCAAAAACCACGGCAACATCGCTGTTCTTTGCAAGAGCGATGGCCTCGGCTGCAAGTGCCTCGTCATATACATCCTCTTTGTCGTCAAAGCCTTTTGCAAAGCTTACGTTTTCAATGCCTGCTTCCCTTGCGGCCGTCAGAGCCGAAGTAACATACATTGAATTTATATGGGAGGATCCGCCGCCCTGATATCTGGGCTTTTCGGCATATTTTCCGATAAAGGCCACCTTGCTTCCCTTTGTAAGAGGAAGAAGCCCGTCCTCGTTCTTTAAGAGTACGATGGTCTCTCTTGCCGTTTTCTTTGCTTTCTCATGGTCGGCCTTACGGTCCCAAACGTATCTTTCCTTCTTGTTTTCTGCCGCCTTGAATATCCAGTTAAGAAGTCTTGCGCAGGCTTTATCAAGCACTGCTTCGTCAAGCCTGCCCTCGTTTACTGCCTTTACTATCAGCTCGTCGTTTCCGTGGCTTGCGGGCATTTCAAGATCACAGCCTGCGACAAGGTCGGCAACCCTGTCGTTTACAGCGCCCCAGTCACTTACAACGATTCCTTCGTAACCCCATTCGTCGCGGAGGATGTCCGTAAGAAATTTTTTGTTTTCTGCTGCATAGGTTCCGTTGATACGGTTGTAGGAATTCATCACCGTCCAGGGCTTTGCGTTCTTGACTGCGCCCTCAAAGCTTGCAAGATAGATCTCGCGGAGCGTTCTTTCATCGACTTCCGAACTCGAAGAAAGCCTTCTGTGTTCCTGGGAATTTGCAAGAAAATGCTTGATCGAGGTTCCCACGCCCCTGCTCTGCACACCGTTAATGAATGCGGTTGCCATTTCCGACGCAACCAGGGGATCCTCGCTGAAATATTCAAAATTACGTCCGCAGAGAGGCGAACGCTTGATGCATACGCCGGGTCCGAGCAGAGTCGAAACACCCTCTGCCTGGCATTCCTCGCCTATTGCGGCGCCCATCTCGTTAATGAGTTCCCTGTTAAACGAAGCCGCGCTCGCGCAGCCTGCCGGGAAGCATACCGCTTTTATCGCGTCATTGATTCCGAGGTGATCAGCCTGATCGTCCTGCTTTCTCAGTCCGTGAGGTCCGTCGGAAACCATGATCTGAGGAATACCGAGTCTTTCAACAGCCTTTGTCCTCCAGAAATCCTTGCCGGAGCAAAGGCCTGCCTTTTCCTCAAGCGTCAGTTCGGAGACCAGCTCCTTAATCTTTGCTTTGTCCATAAATGTAAACCCCTCCTGATTTTATTTTTTCTTTTCTTTTACAATGCTTTTGTACGGTATGGTCTGAAAAAGATTGAGTACCGCTGCCCCTGCAGCCCCTCCGAGCGCAAAGGTATAAAGCAGCTTATACTGCGGGTTCTTAAGCCCGAAGCCCGCAAGCACCACTGCACACTCTGCAAAATACGTAACTGCGAAGACGATCAGAAAATTTATGAAAACAAACTTTCCGTGAGTATAATATCTGTCATAATACGCAAAGTGGAACATGTCAAGTATCATGACCCCGCAGGGAACGGCGAAGATCATAAGCGCAAGTATCCAGTCCTTGTCATCCTCCGTATCGGCGCCGAATATTGCCGACAACATTAATATTATAAGCACAACCGCCCATAATGCAATGTACAAAACTTTCTTTTTCATGTATTTATTCCTCCTCCGGCACGATAAAGGTGTTGGAGGACGAAAGCTGTTCCTTACCCTGCCATACAACTATCTCGGAGCCCGATGAAATGTCAACGTTCGGGACAAAGAGCTTTTTCTCCGAAACGTAGATGCTCTTCTGCTTTTTGCCGTTAACATACACAAAGGAATATACATTAAAGTTTTCGCCCTCGATGGTAAGATAATTTACATCCTTATCATCGGGATCGGTAATTATGTCCACATCATTGATCTTTACCGGTCTGTGACCGTAGACAAGGCTCGCGCTTTCATAAGGATCTTTTTCTCCCCAGCAGTACTGTTCGCCGTAAAGCATGTCATATTCAAGTACACGGAGTGACTCCCAGTAATCAGTTTCGCTGAACATTGCCTTATTCATGTGAAGCTTGCTGATGAGGCCGGAATTATAGCCCAGAAGCTGCATTACATAGGCAGAAAGCTCATTGGATTCAATGTCCTTTCTTACAGGCTTTCCGATATCGAAATTAGACCATATTGCATATTCCGTCTGGTAAAGATCGCCTTCCTTTAAATCCTCTTCCTCAAAATCGAAGCCGGGCAGATGGTCGCCGTAAAGCACAAGCACTGTGTTTTCCTTGCGTTTTTTAAGCTTCTCTATGAGGTTTGCGACAAATTTGTCCATCTCGCTTATCTGCTCGATATAGTAAGAAAAATTGGGATACGGTCCGTGTCCCTGAACTGACACAGTGAACACCAGATCCTGGCCGGGTGTTGAATTCAGGCAGTCTTCTATGTAGCCGATCAGCACCTCGTCCCTTGCCCATGAATTGATCGAGGTCATCCTTACATTTGTCATGAATTCCACCGAGGTGAAATTGTCTATACCGAGATTCGGATATACCACGTTTCTGCCGTAGAAGTCGGCAACGTTGTTGTGTATCGCATGGGTGGCATAGCCGTAATCCTTAAGATTGTAGGCCACGCTTTCCGTAGTTTTCTTGGACATTACGGTACGGTAAGGAATCTCGCCGGGGCCGAAATCGTCCATGTTCATGCCGGTCAGCACCTCAAATTCGGTATTGGCCGTTCCCGCACCGATACAGGGAACTCCCAAAAGTCCCGAATGATAGTTCTTGTAAAGCATTGTCATGGTCGGGATCGGGTCCTCCTTAATGTCGACAAGCCTGTTAACGTTAAAGAAGGATTCAAGCTGGATGAAGATAATATTCGGTCTTTTATCCTCGGGGATCACGTTCACCTCAAACTCGCTTATGATCCTGTCTATGCTTTTTGATGAATAATCCTCTGGCTTCGAAGGAGTTGCAACCCTCGGATCCTTAACATCCGGCTCGCTCACCGCCATGGTGGCATAGTCCGGCATGTCGATTACATCTATGATGTTTTCCACATTCTGCTGCGAATAGCTCTTAGGCTTCGAAATACCTGTATTGAATACCGAATTCATGAAGCAGTATGCCAGACCGTTGTCCTGGTAGGCGTTTCTTAAATTCACGAACCTGGTCTGTATGATGCCTATCTTCATTGAAACAATGACGAAGGCCAGAGCGGTTCCCGCCATCGTTATTCCTCCGAGCACCCTTATGGGGCGTTTTATCCTGTCCTCCCTCACCGGCAGCCTTGAGAATGCCACAAAAAGCACCACTGCAAAGAGTACACCGAGAAGCAGAAGATATTTTTTCCATCCGGTAATGTAAATCCCGATTACCGAGAAAACCGTCGGCAGTACCTTGATATCGTTGGCAGTGAAGGGGGTAACCCTCGTTGAAATAACTACCGCGTCGATGATCCCGATAAGCACCCACGAAAACGTGACTATCGCAAACACCAGATACCTTCTTTTCAGGAAGAAACCTATCGAATAAGGTATCAGAACTATCATCCAGTTTACGACAAAAACCGCCGGATGCTTAAACATCCAGACAAACATTTTCACCAAAGACCTCTTGGAAAGTATCTCGATGAATACGGTCGTAAAAAACGAGAGAAACAGTATCTGGAACATTTCCGAGTGGAAAATCCTGTACTTTTTCAGTTTTTCATATGACTTCTCAAACGGCCAGCAGACAAAATCGGCCGCCTTGACAAACGGAAATGCAATTACCTTTCCGACCAAAGCCGCAATCTTTTTAAATTTCATTACTTCCTCTCTTTCAATAGCTGACACTGTCCCATTTTTCAGTGTCTATGCTGATATCCGTTTTTTTATACCAGCCCTCATAAATACTTCTGAAATAATCTTCTCTTTCCTGATTGATTTTTTGCTGTACCGCCGTTTTGGTGGCATCTTCGTTTTTATAATTTACACACTTGAAAACATAATATGCATCCCTGCTTTCAAGCAGTGAGCTTGTTTCCCCAACGCTAAGCATCATCACGCTGTCTGCGATCTCGGCAGGAAGCTCGTCCTTCCCTGCCGTAAGCTCGATCTCCTCGCCCGCGCAGTAGGCTGTGGCAACGGCTCTGAAATCACCGTTCTTTGCCGCATTATAGGCGGACTCGGCATTTTTCTTGAGCTCTGCAAGATCGTTTTCATCAAGATATACCGGATTGTTGTCCTCGTCTGTCTTATATTTTTTAAAGCTCATGCACAGGAAATCGCCCTGTCTGCAGTTAGTCTCGTTCGCTCCTGAATCATGGTTAAGGGTTATCTTCGAATAGACCTTGTTTGCCAGAATGTTTTCACTGTAGATTTTTGTCAGAAGCTCTGTGTTCAGCTTATATTCATTGGCGGTGCTTTCGCTTATGCCCGCAAAGAAATCGGATACATAGGCACTTACATCGGCCATATCCTCGGTCGAAAGCGTCACATCGTATTCTCCCGCATGCTCGCAAACCACCTTTATATACTTGATCTTCTCAAGCATATTGCTTTTCATAAGCTCCTTGTAGTTTTTATCGGTCCCCTCTGCCTTGTAATCCCAGACCTCCCTGCCGTATATCAGCTCGGTCTGGTTCTTTACCGATGTAAGGTAAACCTTTGCCTCCTGTATGGTAAGGGTCCTGTTGCCGAAGGTGGCGATTATGTCCCTGTCATTTTCCTCGGCTCTGTTTTTTTCAACCATGTCCTTTATCCCGGTTTTACGATAGAGAAAAATGCCGGCGGTAAATCCGACGATGATTATCAGTATCGGGATCAGGATCTTAATGCTTTTTTTCATCTGTTACTCCTGCAGCAGCGACTGCATTTTCGTAAGTATAAAAATAATTCCTTTTATCAGCTTTTTCTTTTCGCCCGCGGCTATCTTAAACCTGAAGACCGGATTTGTTCCCGGCATCAGCCTGCAGCCGCCCCTGAAATACTGGATGAACTCGGCAAAACGCGCAACGTCAAGCTTTGCCTCGTTAAACATCACAAGCTCAAGATTGCCTCCTCTCTGCTTAAGGTCTGTCACATATACCTTATTGGCAAGAGCGCGGATCAAAGAGGAATAAAGCAGGGTATTGACTTCCTCCGGCATATCTCCGTAGCGGTCCGTAAGCTCATCGGTAAGGTCCGAAAGGTCCTCCTCGTTTTCGATCTGGGCGATCTTTTTGTATATGTCAAGCCTCACCATCTCGTTGGAGATATAGGCAGCGGGGATGAAGGCGTCAACCTCCATGTCGACCGAGGTTTCAAAATCCTTTTCGGTTTCCTCTCCCTTAAGCTTTTTAACGGCATCGGCAAGCATCTTGCAGTAAAGATCGTAGCCGACTATGCTCATGTGCCCGCTCTGTCTCTCTCCGAGGAGATTTCCCGCACCTCTTATCTCAAGGTCGCGCATTGCGATCTTTACTCCGGCGCCCAGTTCTGTAAACTCCCTGATGGCAGCCAGCCTCTTTTCAGCCTCTTCCCTGAGTATCTTGTCCTTGCGGTACATAAGGAAGGCATAGGCAGTGCGGTTGCTGCGTCCGACACGCCCGCGAAGCTGGTAGAGCTGCGCAAGGCCGAAACGGTCCGCATCATCTATTATCATGGTATTGACATTTGAAATGTCCATACCGGTCTCTATTATCGTGGTTGAGATCAGTACGTCGATCTCTCCGGCGATAAACGCTACCATTATTTTTTCAAGCTGGCGTTCCTGCATGCGGCCGTGAGCATATGCAACCACCGCATCCGGAAGCGCTGCCGAAAGCCTGGCGGCCACATCCTCTATTCCGGTTATCCTGTTGTGCACATAATATACCTGTCCGCCTCTTGCAAGCTCACGGCTTATCGCCTCGCGTATGAGCTCGTCGTTGTGCTCGAGCACATAGGTCTGTATCGGCATACGGTCAACCGGCGGCTCGTCGAGCACCGACATGTCCCTGATGCCTACAAGGCTCATGTGCATGGTACGCGGTATCGGGGTCGCCGAAAGCGTCAGTACATCCACCGAGGTCTTAAGCTGCTTGATCTTTTCTTTATGGGTGACACCGAAACGCTGCTCCTCATCAACAATGAGAAGGCCGAGGTTTTTAAACACAACGTCCTTTGACAATAATCTGTGGGTGCCGATAACAATATCAAGCTCCCCGCTTTTAAGCCTCTTAAGCGTCTCCGTCTGTTCCTTTTTCGTTCTGAAACGGCTCAGCATATCCACTGTTACCGGGAAATTCTGAAGCCTCTGCGTCAGCGTGTTGTAATGCTGCTGGGCAAGTATGGTGGTCGGAACAAGTATTGCCACCTGCTTGGAATCCTGCACTGCCTTAAAGGCAGCTCGTATCGCGATCTCCGTCTTGCCGTAGCCGACATCGCCGCAGACAAGACGATCCATTATCCTGTCGCTTTCCATATCGGCCTTGGTCTCTTCTATCGCCCGAAGCTGGTCTGCAGTCTCCTCATAGGGGAAGAGCTCCTCGAACTCCGTCTGCCACACATTGTCCTTAGAAAAGGCAAAGCCCTTAAAGCTCTGGCGCTTTGCATAAAGCTCCACAAGCTCCTCGGCTATCTTGTTAATGTCAGCCTTTACCCTTGCCTTTGTATTCGTCCATTCCTTGGAATTCAGGCTGGCAAGCTTGGGCTTTTTGTCCTCGTTGCCTCCCTCGGAATACTTCTGAAGCATGTCAAGGTTGGTTACGGGAATGTAAAGCTTTCCGTTTCCGGCATATTCAAGCTTAATATAGTCCTTTTTTACATGATCGGACTCTATCTCAAAAAGACCGCGGTATATCGCAAGCCCGTGGTTTTCGTGTATGACATAATCACCGGGCTTAAGCTGGTTGAAATCAAGAAGCTTCCTTTTGTCCTTCGTGCGGTCGCTTCTTTTCAAGGTCTTCTTTGTCCCGAAAATATCGCTTTCGGAAATCACCGCAAACTTTATGAGAGGATATTCAAATCCTCCGGTAAGCTGACCGTAGATTATCATCACTTCTCCGGGCGCGGCATTTCTTGTTTTGTTTTCGGTGAAAAAGGCCGGAATGTCATAATCCGTCAGGTCCTTTGCAAGCCTTGCCCCTCTTGTTCTCGAGCCTGTGACTATTATGATCCTGTAGCCCAGCTTTTTATAGGAGGCCACATCCTTTGTCAGCAGATTAAAGTCAGAGCGGTAGGTATTGACCGGCTTAACCGTCAGGTCAAACCTTGCCTTCTCCCTTATCGGTGTCGAACCCGAAAGAGTCGAAAGAAGCACAAGCCTCTTTTTCTGCAGCGAAGCAAGCACTTCCCTGCTGCTTTTTACAGCCCTTATCTGGCTTGGCAGCACATAGCCTTTCTCAAGCCTGTGCTTCATGCTCTCCGAGTACTCCAGATCTACAGCCTCTCCATGTTCGATCACCCTTGCGGGCTCGTCCATGAAAAAGACTGTATCTTCCGGAAAGCAGTCGAAAAGGCATTCCGTCTGTTTTGTAAAGCTTAAAATGTAGCTGTCAAGGTTCACGGCATAAAAAGCGAAGCTTATGTTTTCCTCAAGCTCCTTAACCTGACGTACAAGTCTTGCCGCCTCCTCGGTTTTCATCTCGCTCCGAAGCTTATCCGACAGCTCCTTTGCTTCATTCTTCAGTTTTTTAATTCCGCCCTCGATCTCCTCTTTTGTAAAAAGGCTTTCCGAAGCCGGATAGACGCAAAAGCCGTCCACCTTTTCTATCGAACGCTGCGACACAGGGTCGAAGCTTCTTATCGTGTCTATATCATCCCCCCAGAGTTCAACTCTGAACGGGTTTTGCGCATTCATCGGGAATATATCGATAATTCCGCCCTGAATTGAGAATTCTCCCTCGTTTTCCGTCTTGGGAGTCCTTTCATAGCCCATGAATGCAAGCTGTTTTTCAAGCTTCTTTAAATCTATCTCGCTGCTTTCGTCAATTTTAATCACAGCATCCTTAAAACGTTTAAAGGGAAGCCTCTCATCCATTCCGGCATCAATAGTGGTAATTACGGTGCCGCCCTTTCCCGAGATCAGCCTCTCTATGACCTTCATTCTTTCCCTGACAAGCTGCTTACCCTGAATGTCGGACTGATAAAAAATAAAATCCTTTGCCGGATAAAAAAGCACGTCCTCATCAAACAGCCTGTAGTTCTCGGCCATCTTTCTTGCCTGCAGGTCATTATAAGTGATTATTACCCTGAAACTCACATTGTCGGAAAGAGCCTGTGCAAAATGCAGGCGCTGTAAGGGAGTTGCTCCTGTTATGCGAAGCGGAAGCATCCCTTTTTCAATGGCCTCAAGAGCCTGGGAATATTCCCTGTATTCACTTAATGGTTCCTTAAGACAGCTTAGCATTTTTCCTCTTTCCCAATAAAAAAATGGCATAACCGGGCTCTGGCCACAGTTATGCCATATTATAGCATAATTATAGTTTTAATTCAAGTATTGCACACAAAGGTAAAGGGAATCTTAAGGATTAGCGGTATACAGGAGACTTTAATCTTTCGGTAAATTCATCATGCGGCAGAGGCCTGTCATAAAGATAACCCTGGATGCAATAGCACTCCTGCTGCTTAAGGAATTCAGCCTGTTCCTTTTTCTCAACGCCTTCGCAGATTATCTCATGTCCGAGATCCTTTATCATGTGGATAACGTTGATCAGAAGCTTCTCATTTATCACGTTCCCGCAGCATATCCTGTCGATAAAGGTCTTGTCTATCTTAACCACATCCACATTGATGTCCTTAAGCACCGAAAGCGAAGAATAGCCGGTACCGAAATCATCAAGGGACACGCTGATTCCCTCCCCGTTCATCCTTGAAACAAAATCGGTAAAAGCTTTAAGATTCTCATAACCGAAGGACTCTGTAAGTTCGACCTCGATATATTCCCTCGGAACATTATTGGATTCGATGACTTTGATTATCTTATCCGCAAAATCACTGTTTTTCAGATGATGCTTGGAAAAGTTTGAGGATACCCTTATGGGCTTTAATCCGGCATCAAGCCATTCCTTAAGGTCCTTGCACATTCTGTCAAACACATAAAAATCCAGTTCTGTAATGCTGCCCTCATTTTCAAGCACCGGAATGAATTCAAAGGGAGGGACAAGCTCGCCGTCGTGTTTCCATCTGACAAGCGCCTCGGCGCCGATTATAGCGTTATTTTTACATTCCACCTTTGGCTGGTAGTAAACGATAAATTCATGATCCTCAAGAGCTTTCTTGAACTGCCTGAGTATGTTTCTTCTCCTGAACACTTTTTCAAGATGCTTTTTGTCAAAACGTACAATATCTCCCTCGGCACCTCTTTTCGCCTGATTAAGCGTCGTATATGCGCTGTCAAGGATATCGTCAAAACGGTCACCGTTGCTTATCGGATAGATTCCGCAGCGGTTGTCTATGTTGACCTTCTTCATGCCGATGGCTGTGGGTATTTCCGTCTCGGAATGCATCAGCTTCGGGATCAACTGCTCAAGATGGTCATTTTTGATAAAAAACAGGAAGTTGTCTCCTCCTATCCTTGCCATTCTTTCATTGCGTCTTAAAAGGCCGGACATGTCCGAAGCGTAGTTTATGAGCAGGACGTCGCCGCTTTTTGTTCCGTAGCGCTGATTGATTATCGAAAGCCCTTTTATGTTCGTGCAGACACAGCTGTAATCATTAAGCCTGCCTTTTGCACTCATTCTGCTTATGTCCCTTCCAACCTTTCCGATATTGAAAACATTGGTCATCGGATCACGGTTTATTATATCGTGGGTCAGAAAAATACAGTGAACCAAGCCAAGGATTGAAATGACCATTATGGCGATTGTTATCATGATCTCTCCGAAACGGTATTTGTCAAGATTATTGGCCATTACATCGTTGGATTTATTCGTATTGTCGGTTATCATCCTGTCGAGCTTTTCAACCTTGTCTATGATCCTGACTATCGCAGGATTCAGTTCTCCGTCAATAGCCTTAAGAATCTTAAGCTCATCCACGCCGTCACTGATTCCGAATATTTTTTCCGTTTCGGAAAAATATCCGTCAAGCATTTCATGAAATTCATTATAAATCTTCTCATAGGGCATGTCACCGACATTTTTGCCGAGAGCATTGTCAAGTCTTTTTATCTCATTGCGGCACTCGATTATGTCATTCTTCACCTGTGTGACGTCGACGCCTCTTTCATATTCATTGCCGTATTTATAGATCAGGCCCTGATGCTTGTAAACATAGCGGTTGATGTCCCCTACGACTTCCTTGTTCATATAGTCCGCACTTATATTCTGCCTGTAATCGTTGCGGATTTCCTTCACGCTGGAATCTATGAGGAACATGCCGATGAAAGACAGAATTATTATGAAAGCCGAGATAACTACCACTCTTCTCGGTAATCTGGCTCTCTCGCTGCTTTTTTTTCGTCCGTCGCTTCCCATTAAGACCATCCCCCTCAAATGCCGTAAAAATGGCGCACCCGCACAGATTACTGCACAGTCACGCCATTATTATACCATATAACGCTTTTTTATTCAATAGAAGACTTCCTTACGGGAGTATTTGGACATGATCGGTATTTTTATTTTTTCACCGCGCCGGCCTGCTTATTTTTTAACTCAGCAGCCTTCTTCACTGCGTCTACCTTCATCTTGTTATCGAGAGCCTTCTTAAAGCTTTCAACAGACTTGGAACCGAAGGCGCTTGAAAGTTTTTCATACTTCTGCTCTTCTTCCTTGCCGTTAGCTTTCTGGAGGCAGTTTACAAGAGCATTGTCACGAAGGGTTCTTATCTGTCCGGGCATTACTGAGCCTTTTTCCGCAGTTTTGATAACAGCATCCGCAAATTCCTTCTTGAAAGGATCGCCCTCTGCAAGCACGCCGTTTTTGAACTTGCCCAGCTGCTCTGACTGTGCGTTGATGACAGGCTTTCCGTCCTTCATGACTACTGTTTCATTTACTGCCTGCTTATACTCCTTGAAGAGCTTGTCCACGTTCTTTCTAAAGTCTTTATCTCCCGGATTATCAAGCAGATCCTTCAGTTTGTCTTCATAGAGGCTCATCACGGTGTCCGCATGGAGCGAACGTGTGCAGGAATCAACCATCTTCTGCTCAAAAGCCTTTTTGTCTTTTTCGGTTTTAGCGCCTTTTTCATATTCAGCCTTTATATTTTTACGAAGCTCTGCCTCGTTGATGCCTGCTTCGCGAAGCTTGGTCTTTTCCTGTCTGAACTGATTGCGGTAAACCTCTGCCATGTAGTTTTCGGCAGTTCCTGCATATTTAAGGTCATTCTTTGCAAGAGTCTGCTTGGTAAATTCCGTAGGAGGAGTTTCTTTGAGACGTCTTGTCAGTTTTATAAGGTCTGTAATGTGTCCTCCTGCCTCTTTCATGGCCAGATAACGTTTTGCGCCGTTGACGCCGAGTAAAGCCGCATCCTCGGGTTTTTTCGGGTCTCCGCCCTTTTCCCTTATCAGCTTTTCCTTATCGGCAAGATAAGACTTCATCTTATTGTAGTTTTCGATACACTTTTTCTCAAAGCGCTTGAATGTCTTGGATTCAAAATCTATGGGCTTACCCTCGGCATAGCTCTTTTTTACCATGCCTGCGAGTTCTTTTCTTGCGGTATCAAGCTTGGGAAGAGCCTTCATTACATCACTGAAGCGGGAATTAAAGGAAACAACGCCTTCATCCGCCTTTTTCATCTGAGCCGCAACCTGGGTAATGGTCTTCTTGCTTCCGGGATCCGAAAGGCTGCCCTTGATGAAATCGTCATATACGGACTTTTCACCGGCTGCCTTCACCCTGTCCTTCATGATAGAGAAGGCATTGGAGTGGTCTCCGAACTCAAGCAGGGTGGCAAGTTCTTTACCGTTGACCGGCTTTAACTTTTCGGTTATTTCCGCAGCATATTTTTCAGCTTCCTTCTGAAGCTGGTTTATCTTGTCTTTATAACCGTATCTCTTGGTACTGAAAAGATCGCCGTCTCCGGTCAGACTCTTTCCGTCAAGATATCTGTCCACGATATAGGCAGCAGCAACGCCTTTTGCCATTTCGGGATCATCCATTTTCTTTATTGTATCAAGCAGGGTTTTCATGGAGTCGGTATAATCCGCTTTCTTCAGATCTTTACCGTCGATTCCTATCTGCGGCTTGCCGAGAACTTTTTCCCTGTCCATGGCATCAAGAACACTGTTCTTGCTCTTGGGCACCATGTATGCCTTGTTGGCACCGAGAGTATCCTCATAGTAATTCCTTACCAGCGGATCATCCTTGATCTTCTCGCCGAAAGCTTCTATCTTTTCAATCTGGGAAAGCATATCGGAAGCCTTGGTGATCTTTGTGCCCGAAATATCCTGCATAATAGGATCGAGATTCTTTTCCTTCCATGCAGTCAGATCTGCAAGTTTTTTGCTCTCTCCCTTGAGCTCGGCCTGATATATTTCTTTTTCAATCCTTCCTGCAAAATAGCCAAGACCCTGGAGGGCATCGAGACCGTCGCTGCTCCAGCCCTGTCTGATAGCGTCCCTTTTAAGCTTTGCAATTCCCATCTGTGCATGGGCATCTCTCGTTTCGCCCTCCTCAACGCCGGTAAGGTGGCTTAAATTGTTTCCGAAATAGTCTTTATTAAGTGCTATATCATGAGGAACCTTGCGAAGCTCGTCAAAAGTATCAATCAGCCTGGTATATGCATCTTCAAGATTTGCAAGATAAATCTTTTCTTTTTCTGATGACCAGTTCTTATTTACCCTCTTGTCTTTGTCCTTTTTTATTTCAGTTTCCATAATATCGTTGGCCGCATCAAAGAAACCCATTAACGGACGCTGAATATCGTTTTCCTTCAGCCACTTTTCCACATGTTCGGGCTTGAGTGTCCTTTTGTTTTCAGACAGCTCGGCTTCATCAGTCAGGAAAACATCCGGGCTTGCGCCGACAGCCTGAGACCTTATGTTCGCAAGGAGGGAATCCTCACTCAGCAATTTAAAAGTATTGGTCTTTTCACTGTCATTTATACCGGTAATAAGTTTAACATTGGAATAGAAAGGTTTGCGCTCATCATCAATATTTATCAGGTATTTTTTCATGGCATCGGAGCATTTTTTAAATACCTGATTTCCTCTTTCTATTTCCTGATCGGTAAAACCGAATTTAAAGGACGGCATGCATGCGCTGGAAACGGGAGACGGAACCGGATCTATCGGCTCGCTGACGCCCTCATTTTCTCTTCCCATCTGCAGATCTCCCACCCATCCGTCAAATTCTTTTTTTACTTCCGGGTCCACTATCCCCAGCATGAATCCCATGTCAAACTGGCTGACCATGAAAACATTACTTAATTTTTCAAGTTCTTCGTCGGTATAAGCATCTCCTCTGTCTACCGGATAATACTGTTGTTTTTTCTTGGGCATCTCAGTTCCCTCCTGTATTTTTTAAATTGATTGCATTTTAGCACCGGTAACGCACCAAATATGCACCAAA
Organism: Lachnoclostridium sp. UBA3775; assembly: GCA_002369525.1. GTDB lineage: Bacteria > Bacillota > Clostridia > Lachnospirales > Lachnospiraceae > UBA3775. The sequence continues at coordinate 19,519 of DFFN01000086.1, forward strand.
TAATAAAAATTTTCTCAGATTCCTTAAATTTTTTTCAGATTCCGTTAAAAAGATTCATGGCGGCGGCTATTCCCTCGCCCAAAATGGTCTCGACAGCCCTTGCGCCGTTTTCTATGCCGCGCCTGGCATCATCCTCCAAATCCCTCGGAAATCTCGAAAGCACCCAGTCAGCAAGGTCGAAGTGCTCCGGTTTTTCACCGACGCCGATACGTACCCTGGCAAATTCTTCGGTGCCAAGGTGGGCAATGATGGATTTCATGCCGTTATGACCGCCTGCAGAGCCCTTTGCGCGTATGCGTATATGTCCGGGTTCAAGATTTACATCGTCATAGACCACGATGATATCCTCTGCGGCTATGCCGTAATACATCACAAGGGGTCTGACGCACTCCCCCGAATTGTTCATAAAGGTCTGGGGCTTGACGAGTATCACCTTTTCGCCGCGGTATATGCCCTTGCCCACAAGGCCTTTCATTTCTTTGTTTTTAACGGGTATGTTCCACCTGTCCGCGAGCTCCTCTATCACGCCGAAGCCCATGTTGTGGCGGG
>DFFN01000086.1:20134-20522 GCA_002369525.1 Lachnoclostridium sp. UBA3775
CCTGTATTTGTCGCCCGGGTTGCCCAGGCCGATTATAAGTTTCATGTCGCTTCCTCTTTAACTGATTCCGTAAACCTTGCGTGCGATGGTGCAGCTTTCAAGGGCGTCCTTTGCATAATAATCTGCCCGGATTTCCTTTGCGTACTCGGGAGTGAGGACGGCGCCGCCCACCACTACCTTGCAGTCAAGGCCTGCTTCATGTAGTTTTTCTATCGTTTCCTTCATTGAAGGAAGAGTTGTCGTCATCAGGGCAGAAAGGCCCACGAGCTTTGCGTCTTCCCTCTTTACAGCCTCGACAACCGCCTCTGGAGGCACATCGCGTCCGAGATCTATAACCGTAAAACCGTAGTTTTCAAGCAGCAGCTTTACTATATTCTTGCCGATATCG
>DFFN01000069.1:0-222 GCA_002369525.1 Lachnoclostridium sp. UBA3775
GTTAATTATAAAGACCCGGGCTGATAAAAGTCCGGGTCTTTTTTGGCCTTAGCTGTTAAGTGTCAGTATTATGTCGTCAATATAAAAAGGATTATAGAAGGTAAGATTCGTAAAATTCGGCTCGCCCAGTGTTGCAAAGGCAAACATCGGAGTCACAAGCTTTGTGTTCATTTTTCCGATGTCGATTTTGGTCGTTACCTCAAAATATCTCCAGGTCTTTTT
>DFFN01000069.1:282-24091 GCA_002369525.1 Lachnoclostridium sp. UBA3775
TCAACCGTCATTTCCTTAAGCTTGTAGAAGCCTGCCTTGTTTGCAACCAGTTCCTCATAGCAGGTTTTCTCATACATCTTTTTGGTCTTTTGGTTTTCAAGGTCAACGGCCTGAGCCTCCTCTTTTGTCATTTCCTCGGTTTTTTCCAGGTAGACGGGCTCGGCGGTCTTTTTCTCGTTTGCCTTATCTTCTTCGGCATTGAGATTTGACCAGACAGCAAAGGTCAGCGTGTCTGAAACACCGGTTGAAAAATCATCATCGTAGTACACCCAGAATCCGAGGGTTACCTCTTTACCCTGAAGCTGGTTTATGTCAAGAACATTGGCATCATTTAGCTTGAAAGCAAAACCGGAAAAGCCGCCGCTTTCCTGAACACGGCCTGTGATCTTGACCGAGTTGTCGCTGCTGTGGGCAACTGTGTCGTCAAGGCTCAGGATCGCTTTAGAGAAAACATTGTCCTTCGAAACAAAGTTGTCATAGTATTCGTCACAGTCGTTGTAATAAACCTGTGCTCCCGCCTTGTATTCGGGTCCTTCGAGGAGATTGCCGTTCTCATCCCATTTTGCACAGGCGTTATAGTAGCCTGACGGAACTATCTGATATGTCCAGCTGTTTTCGTAGGTGGGTTCTTCGGTAGGAACTGCCTCGGTCGGTGTTGCTTCGGGAGTTACATCTTCTGCTTTTGTCGGTACCGGAGTGTTCTTTTCGTCGGCAGACTCTTTGGTTGCCGCTGACTCGCTTCCGGATGCCAGATTTATGCTTTCTGCATCCCCGGCTGTCGCCTTTTCTCCTGCCTTGCGGCCGCAGCCGCACAGTAAGGCAAGACATCCCGCAAACAGCAGAGGCTTAAAAAATCTTTTTCTCATAAAAATCCTTTCGGTATGTGGATTAAAAAATGTATCGTAAAGTATAACCCAAATAAAAACAAAAATCAATATCCACATTAAAAAGTCACGGACTTTTCACTTTTGACATGGAGTGTTTTTTCAAGAAAACAGTTGGCGGGCAGGGTAATTTTTGGTATAATAGCGCTGTACGATTATTTTGAATCAAATATCAGCTTAGCTTTTCGAAAGGACGAAGGGATGTCTGTTTACATTACCGGAGACACACACGGTGACATTGACATTGAAAAATTGAACAAAGAGTATTTTCCCGAACAGGAAACGATGACCAAGGACGATTATCTGATCATTGCCGGAGATTTCGGGGGAGTATGGAGCGGCGGCGAAAATGATGATGCGTTGCTCGACTGGTATGAAAGCAGGAGATATACCACGCTTTTTATAGACGGGAATCATGAAAATCATGAGCTTCTCGCTTCATATCCGGAATATGAATGGAACGGAGGCAAGGTTCATTACATCAGGCCTTCCGTGATCCACCTTATGAGAGGACAGGTATACGATATCTGCGGGCTCCGGTTTTTCACCATGGGAGGCGCGTTTTCCGTGGATAAGGAATACAGGGTGCCGGGAAAGAGCTGGTGGCCCGAAGAAATGCCCTCCAGGGAGGAATATGAAGAAGCAGAAAAAAATCTCAAGGCAGCCTGCTGGGAGGTCGACTATGTCGTTACCCATTGCTGTGCCTATGAAATCCTGCTGAAGCTCGTTGACATAGTGCCCTTCAAAATGAGAATGGACGAGGAAAACCAGTTCTTTTCAAGGATTGAAAAGAAGCTGAAATATGAACACTGGTTCTGCGGTCACTACCACATAGACCATGCACCTGACAAAAAACACACGATATTGTATCAGGATATCTTAAGAATAATATAATTTGCCTGCATTTTGCTTGATTTATTCTGTAAAAATTGATATGATATGCTAGGCAGTAAAAAGAGGGATGAAGTGATTATGGAGAAAACAAACGTCATGCGGCTTCTTGATCAGAAAAAAGTCGCTTATACACCCTATGATTATTCACAAAGCGGAACGACCGTCGGAACGGAGGTCGCAGCAATCCTTAAGCAGCCGCCGGAAAGGGTATTTAAGACCCTGGTGACGGTCGGAGGCAAGACAAAGAAGAATTTCGTGTTTGTCATTCCGGTGGCCGAGGAGCTCGACCTAAAGAAGGCTGCGGCTGCAGTAGGCGAAAAATCGATAGAGATGATAAAACAGAAGGAGCTGCTGCCGCTAACAGGCTATGTTCACGGCGGATGCTCTCCGATAGGAATGAAGAAACAGTTTCAGACGGTTGTTCATGAAACAGCCGCTTCTTATGAAACGATATTTTTTTCTGCCGGAAAGATAGGATATCAGGTGGAACTTGCACCTGCAGGTCTTGAAAAGCTGATAAGATTCGGTTATGCGGACCTGATCGTTTAGGAAAGTATACGGAGGAAAAAGAATTTGGAAGACGATAAAAGACCGGGAAGACCGACAAATCCCGGAAGAAGACCTTCGGGGGCGGGAGGAAACAAAAGACCGTCTGACAGACGTCAGCTTACTCCCGAAGAAAGAAAAAGACGCCAGCTGATCGCTCTGAGAAAGCAAAGGGAAAAAAGAAAGAAATTAATACTCATGACCTGCTGCATAGCAGTTGTTGTGCTTTTGTTTGTCGGAGTGATTTTAAGTGTCACCGGAAAAAACAAAAAAAGCGACAGCAGCGGAAGCGACAGCACCGCAAAGGTTGCGAGCGAAAGCTCCTCAGGCGGTAAAAACTCAAGCGGGGAAAGCAGTTCCAAACCGGATAATTCTCCGACACCTGTTCCGACTGCAACGCCGAGCCCGACTCCTACCCCGGCTCCGGTAAGCGCCACGATAGTAGCTGTCGGTGACGATCTGATGCACCAGGGTGTATACAACTCGGGAAAAAGCGGAGGCACCTACAATTTCGATCATATCTTCAAGGATACCGCATATCTGCTTGCTGATGCAGATATCAAGATCATGAATCAGGAGACCATTTTCGGAGGAAACGAGAAGGGACTTTCGTCATATCCGCTTTTCAATTCTCCGGTGGAAATGTCCGATGCTCTTGTAAAGGCGGGCTATAATGTCATTACCCATGCGACAAACCATGCAAGGGATATGGGAATCGACGGTCTTTTGTACTGTGCAAAATACTGGAAGGAACACCATCCCGAGACTTTGGTTGTCGGAATTTATGAGACCGAAGAGGAACAGAAGCAGATTCCGATCATGATCGTAAACGGAATAAAATTTGCTATCCTGAACTACACCTACAGCCACAACTCCGCCATCTGGAAAAAGGACTGTGACGGTCACCTGAACATGCTCTGTGCATTTAACCCGGATACAAGGGAAATCGATTTCAATACGATCAATCCTCAGGTACTGGAGGACATAAAGAAGGCCGAGACCATGGCGGACTTCACTATCGTCTGCCCTCACTGGGGCCAGGAGTATTATGATACCCAGAGACCTCAGCAGGAAAATTTTGCAAAACAGATGACAGAGGCCGGTGCCGACCTGATCATCGGAACCCATCCTCATGTTATCGAGCCGGTGGCATGGATCGAGGCCGAAAACGGCAACAAGAGCCTTTGCTATTATTCGCTCGGAAACTTTACCTCAACCCAGGATGAGTGGGTAAGAATACTCGGCGGAATGGCGAAGCTTACGGTAATAAAGGACGGCAGCGGAACATATATCGATCCCGAATCCGCCAGAGCGATCCCCATCGTCAACCACTACACTTCGCCCGGAAATCTTGTAAAAGGCGTTTATTCTCTTAAAAACTATACTGCGGACCTTGCGGCGAAGCATGGCCTGAAGCCGAGAAAGGGAATAGTTGTGACGATAGACAATCTTACGAACCATGCCAAGAAGGTATTCGGAGATTTCTGCTCAATAGAATAAAGCCCCGGTTCACATTTTTTTCGCTTTTATTTGCTTGCACTATGGATATTTATCATTTATAATGGTAAGCTAGATAAATGGAGGTGTCAAGTGGACCAAAGACAGAACAACAATTCAGGAAATGATAACAACAATAACGGCAACAAAAAAAAGCCTGCAAGCACGTTTCTCATCGTGCTCATCATTTCCATAGTTTTTTTCCTGATATATTATTATGCTGCTACAGCGATCACCAATCACAGGAACAAAAGCATAAGCTATAATGAGCTTCAGAAAATGGTCGAGGAGGGAAAAGTCGACCACGTCGAATCGGACTATGAAAACAACCGTTACATAATCTACTCGGATACATACGAGGATGACGGCAGGCTTTATTATGTCGGATTTGATGTTGATCCCGAAATGAGGGAATACTTTACGAAAAATAAAGTAGAGTATTTCGGTATCGATAAGAAGAGCACTTCTCCCATTATTGCCTTCCTTGTTGAATGGGTGCTTCCCTTCGGACTGATTTTCGGACTGATGTTTTTCATGTACCGCAACCTTTTCAGAGGTGGCGGTATCGGCGGCGTCGGAAAGAGCAAGGCAAAAATGTATGTTGAGAAGGATATCGGCGTTACCTTTAAGGATGTTGCCGGACAGGAAGAAGCAAAGGAATCAGTTGTTGAGCTTGTGGATTTCCTGCATGATCCCGAAAAATATACAAGAATAGGCGCAAAGCTTCCCAAGGGTGCCCTTCTCGTAGGCCCTCCCGGAACCGGTAAGACCTTGCTTGCAAAGGCAGTTGCCGGAGAGGCACATGTTCCCTTCTTCGCGCTTTCGGGCTCCGACTTTGTTGAAATGTTCGTCGGTGTCGGTGCGAGCCGTGTGCGTGACCTCTTTAAAGAGGCGACAGAACAGGCTCCGTGTATCGTTTTCATCGATGAGATCGATGCGATCGGAAAGAGCAGGGATTCAAGATACGGCGGCGGAAACGACGAGCGTGAGCAGACACTTAACCAGCTGCTTTCCGAGATGGACGGTTTCGATCCTTCAAAAGGCATCGTGGTGCTTGCGGCAACCAACAGGCCTGAGATACTTGACAAGGCACTGCTCCGTCCGGGACGTTTTGACAGAAGAATAATCGTTGACAAGCCCGATCTTAAAGGAAGACTCCAGACCTTAAAGGTTCATTCCAAGAATGTGCTGATGCATGAAAATGTCGATCTTGAAGCAATAGCAAAGGCTACCTCCGGTGCGGTAGGCGCCGATCTTGCCAATATGATAAATGAAGCTGCGATACTTGCGGTAAAATCCGGCAGAACTGTTGTCAAACAGGAAGACCTGATGGAAGCTGTTGAAGTCGTTATCGCAGGAAAAGAAAAGAAGGATCGTATCCTCGGACCGGAAGAAAAGAAGATAGTTGCGGTACACGAAGTCGGACATGCGCTTGTGGCTGCGCTTCAGAAACATTCCGAGCCCGTACAGAAGATCACCATCGTTCCGAGAACAAAGGGTGCTTTGGGTTATACCATGCAGGTGCCCGAAGAAGAGAAATACTTAAGCTCCAAGGATGAAATCCTCGATGAGATCAGAGTGTTCTGCGGCGGACGTGCTGCCGAGGAGATCAAGATAGGCTCGATCACGACCGGTGCCGCAAATGATATCGAGCGCGCAACCGCACATGCAAGGCAGATGATCACACGCTTCGGTATGAGCGAGGAGTTCGGCCTTGTGGCGCTTGAATCGGTCCAGGGTCAGTACCTTGAAAACCGTCTGGTGCTTCAGTGTTCTGATTCCTATGCCGCAAAGATAGACGATGCGGTTAAGAAAATAATGGAAAAATGCTATAATGAGGCCAAGGAACTGATCACAGGAAACCTCGATGTGCTTGATTCGGTAGCTGCTTACCTGATTGAAAAGGAAACCATTACCGGAGAGGAATTCATGAAGATCATGAATGAAACCATCGCAAAGAGAAATCTTCCGGACTATGGCAGCCTCATGCCCACGGAAACTCCCGATACAGATAACAGCGTTATCACGGAAATCAATCTTTCCGATGACGATAGATAATGCCCGGGAACCAGTGATCGCAATGTTTTTCAAAATAACGAGATGATTTGTAAATAAATTCTAAAAACACAGGAAAGACTGCTGCATACGTGGCAGTCTTTTTTAGAACGGATGAGGGTTATATGTTTGTAATAGAAGACGAATTAAAAAAACTTCCCCAAAAGCCCGGCGTCTACATCATGCACGATGCCCATGATGCAATCATATATGTCGGTAAAGCCAAGGTCCTTAAAAACCGTGTAAGACAGTATTTTCAGGACCCTGAGCGCCTTACAACAAAGATCAGGAAAATGGTTCCTCAGATAGCCTGGTTTGAGTACATTGTCGTCGATTCCGAGATGGAAGCGCTGGTTCTCGAGTGCAACCTGATCAAAGAACATCAGCCGAAATACAATGCGATGCTTAAGGATGACAAGATGTATCCCTACATCAAATGCACTGTTTCGGAGGACTTTCCGCGCGTTTTCATTACACGCCGCTATCAGCGTGACAAAGAAAAATATTTCGGCCCATATACAAATGCCGGAGCATGCAAGGAAACAATGGAGCTTCTCAGAAAGCTCTACAAAATCAGAAACTGCAGCCGGGTGATAAAAGACGGAGGAGAAAAGACCAAGCCCTGTCTTTACCGGCACATCGGTCAGTGCGATGCGCCGTGCAATGCGGAAATCACCAAGGAAGAATACGGAAAAATCATCGAAGAGGTACTGCGTTTCCTGGGCGGTGATACCGACGGGATAATAAAGGATCTTAAAGTAAAAATGCTGCAGGCAAGCGAGAAAATGGAATTCGAGCTTGCGGCCGAATACAGAGATAAGATAAATGCGATAAATGCACTCAAACAGGATCAGAAAGCCACCGATTTCAAAACGGAGGAGAGGGACATTATTGCCTTTTATGCCGAAGATGACAGGGCAGTGGTCCAGGTCTTTTTCATGCGCGGCGGCAGGATGATAGGGCGCGAGCATTACTTCTTTAAAGGTCTTGAAAGCACCGAGCCCTCCTATGTCATCGGAGATTTTCTTAAACAATACTATTCGGGCACGGCATATGTGCCCTCCGAAATACTTACCGAAGCAGAGCCTGAAGACTTGGAGCTGATTTTACAGTGGCTTAGCGAAAGCAAAGGAAAAAAGGTGCACCTAATCACGCCAAAGAAGGGTACAAAAGAGCGCATGATCGAGCTCGCAAAGGAAAATGCGCAGATAGTATTCAAGCAGGACATGGACAAGCTGACAAGGGAAGCAAACCGCACGGTTAAGGCTCAGGAAGAGCTTGCGGACCTTATCGGACTTGAAAATGTTGTCAGAATGGAAAGTTATGATATTTCGAATATCAGCGGCTTTTTGAACGTTGCGTCAATGGTGGTCTGTGAAAACGGGAAGCTAAAGAAAAATGATTACAGAAAATTCCGCATCAAAACTGTTTCCGGACCCGACGACTATGCCTGCATGCGCGAAGTCCTGACACGTCGCTTCCAACATGGTATAGATGAATTGAAAAACAAAAAGCCTTCACCTCGAGGGGAAGGTGGCTCGCAAGGCGAGACGGATGAGGTGGACGAGATAACAGGCTTTGGTCGCCTACCGGATCTCATCCTCATGGATGGCGGAAAGGGCCAGGTCAACATCGCAAAAGAAGTACTCGAATCACTGAATCTTAACATCCCCGTCTGCGGAATGGTAAAGGATGACAGACACCGCACAAGAGGACTGTACTTTGAAAACAAGGAGATACCTATTGATATCCATGGCGAAGGCTTTAAGCTTCTTACAAGAATCCAGGACGAAACCCACCGCTTCGCCATTGAGTACCATAAATCCCTCCGTGGCAAAAACCAGATACACTCTGTACTTGACGATATCAAAGGCATCGGCCCGGCAAAGAGAAAAATTTTGATGAAAAATTTCAAAACACTTGAAGAAATAAAGGAAGCAGACGTGGACACATTGTCGAAAATAGAGGGGATAAGTGAAAAGCTGGCGGAGGAGATACATAGCTTTTTTCACAATAATGAAGGAGACAGTTGAGTTGAATTCACGCTAAATATCAGTATTTGCTGAACTCACTGCATAAAAAATGATAGAAAGCGAAATAGTGGAGTTTGTACTTACTGTAATGTCATGTCTGACACTGAAGAGGAAGAGGAAAAACTATATATAATGGTTGCAATAAAAAGGTGAGAGTGATATAATTATAATAGTTGATTTAGGGGTAATATATGGTAGTTTTTAAATAGTAAAAAGGGAGTTATCATATGAAAAGAACATTTGTCTTTATTATGATGGTGCTTGTTGTATCGATGATGGTTGCATGTTCAAAAAACAACAGAACCGTCATTGATACCTCGGTCAACAGTAGTGAAGATGAAAAAGACCTCTCCAGGCAAAGAAAGGATCAGGGCCAGTTTCAGACAAAGCCTGTTATGGAAGCTGTCTCGCAGGAAAAGGTTGCGGAGGCTATAGAAAAAACTGATAATCTTCTGATAAATGAAGATTATCGGTTTTTCGTGCCTGAAAAATGTGATTCGGTTTTTACTTTTGACCGATATTATAACTGGACTGAGGACGGCAGCAAATATCTCGGTGATTTTGTCTCGGCGGTTAAGGAAGTGTTTCCGGATAATAAATATGATGAAAAAAATCTTCTGTTTGTTGGGGAACGGTTTTTCAATACGCTGAATAATAATACCGAGTCTCAAAATAAATTGCCCGCTTATTCCGATTACAAGAATGAAGTTGACTCGGGCAGCGAAAATGTCAAATATTTTATTTATCAGGACACGTCAGCCGATAATCCGGTTTTTATTGAATCGACAGGGTATCTGGGCAGCAATCTTTTCCGCTTTAACAGGGCAAAGCTTCTCAGCCTGAAAAATAGTCTTACAGGGGAAGAAATGCCTTCATTCCTTGAAGTGTACTCCCCAAATATGTATTCCGATTATGTGGAAAGTTTCCGGCCCGACAGTGAAGAAAGCTTTAAGCTGATGGACTCTGAGATGAAAATCTGTGATGCGGTAAAGTTTTTTGAAGATTATCTGAATAACCTGAGTTTCCTTGCATCCGAGTATGTTAAGACAAAAGTAGTCAGGGTCGATTTGTACAAGTTCACCTACGACCCTAAGGAATATGAGAATCGGTTGTCTGATGAAAAATACGAGACATATTTTTATTTGATGAATTATTCTTTTGAGTATAAGGGTCTGCTTTTTTCATATGCCGAGATCGCGGACGGCGGAAGGTTTACAAAAAGCTATGGTCAGCCGGTCAATGCGATAGGTGCAATGGTAAGAACCGATGAAGTAGAGTTTGTATATGAAATGCAGCATTGTATATGGGCAAAGGACGTTGAAGAGTATGATAAGATAGTCTCAGTAGAAGATGCCATAAAGGAATGTTCCGAGGAGCTGACGCCGAATGTAAAGTATTCCGTTTTAGATATTGGCTTGTTTTATCAACAGGACGAAATGTCTTTCGCTGATAAGGAAAAGCCGGAAACAGGGTATCACTATGTATATCCGATCTGGCGGTTTACTTTGTTTAATCAGAACGACGAAAGATACTACAGAGTTTTTTTTGATGCACTTACAGGCGATTTTCTTGCAATACAGGGTATGTGAGCATGCTTTTAAAAAATGTCTTTATTGATTTAAAAAGAATATTGAGAAATCCTTATTTTTATGTAGCATTTCTTATTGCTACTTTGATGTTTCTCTGTTCATATGGAGGTGTCGATCCACAAACAGGTGACAGACTGATGGTTTTTGAATTGCTTGGATTCAGGGAACTTGTTAAAGATAATCCTTTAATGTCCGCCTTTGAACTTTTTAAAGGAGTTAACGGTGTAGGCTTTGAGGTTTTTCTGCCAGTGATTGTTTCAATTCCGTTTATGTTAATCCATATGGAAGAAATAAACAGCGGGATGAACCGGTTTATCATAATTAAGGAAAATAAAAAAAGGTATTTTATCGGTAAGGGTATCAGCTGTTTTATAAGCGGCGGGCTTGTTAGTCTCCTGGCTTATATATCTTACGGTATTTTTGTGTTTTTATGTTTTCCGGGTTTTGAAAGTTACTCGGAAGATAAGATGTATGTGATAAATGAAATATATGGCCATTATACTTCTGTTTTCAAGGCGGTTCTGACTGATGGTAACTACCTGGTGCCGATACTGATACTTCTTGTACAGATGTTTCTGGTGGGAGGCTTTGCCTCAATGACTGCATTGCTGTTTTCGTCATTTATCAGAAATATATATGTTGTGATATGCATGCCTTTTTTTGTTTACTATACATGGTATTATCTGATGCTTTATCTCGGGGAAAAGATAAGTGTCTGTCAGATCAAAGTTCCGGCACTGGTATATGAATTTATAAGTTTTACAAAAAACTCATGTTTGTTAACAGGTTTCTGTTTCCCGGACTATAAAATAAAGATATTGCTGTTCTATTTTGCCATATGCATTTTACAGTTTTGGGTATATTATTTGATTTCGGTTAACAGGACCGACATATGTGATTAGATGATGAAAACAAGATACAGGATAGCAAAAATCGAGTGGCTGAAATGGCTTGGGAACCCCAGAATTATAATTGCCCTTTTGATGCCGTTCATCGTTAAGGTTATTGCGATAGAGCCTTTGGTTGAACGGTCAAAACAGGAAGGCATGAAGATGAATGTCTTTGAACCTGTCATAGCTGTCGGAAATTCAGGGCTTCTGAGTTTTTTATTGCCTGCAGTTTTTCTGATACTGATGTCTGATTTTCCCAAGATAGAGCCTAACTCTTTTTTCCTTTTATCACGAAGCGGAAAAAAGAACTGGTTTTACGGTCAGGTGTTGTTTGCAGGTTTTGCTATTATCACATTTATGGTTTTTGTTTATGCCTCCGTAATTCTTTTCTCTCTGGGCAACACTGAGTTTTCGGATGAGTGGAGCAAGATAACGAGGACATATGTGTCAAAATATCCGGAAAAAGAAGCAAGCCATGTTGTACAGCTTCTGCCACCAAATCTTTATAATCAGATGGGGGTAATAAAAGCACTGGTGTTAACAGCCATTCTGCAATTTCTGATGTTTTTCCAGATGTGCATGATTTTTATGGCTTTTACGATCAGCGGAAAGAAAAAGGCGGGGCTTGTAACAATTTTTATGATCATGATAGGCGGCATGCTGACATGCACTGTTGATGCTAAAGCCATGTGGGCATTTCCGTTGTCTAACAGCCTTATCTGGCTGCATTATACTCCGATTTTCAGAAAGGAGATTTTCCCCATATGGTTTTCGTATTTCTATTTCTGTGCTTCAATTATCATAATGATTATATATAATTCGGTAATTATAAGGAAAATTGATTTCAACTGGGAAGAAAGATAAGATTTGTCAAAAGGAGTTCACACCATGATAATTGAAGTAAAAAACCTGAATCTTACGATCAAGAAGCAGAAGATACTTGAAAATGTGAGCCTTTCGTGTGAAGAGGGCAGGATTTATGGTCTTGTCGGCAGGAACGGAAGCGGTAAGACAATGCTGATGAAGTGCATCTGCGGATTTATCAGACCCGATGAGGGAGAAATAGATGTCCTTGGCAAGAGGATAGGAAAGGACTGCGATTTTGCGCCGGACACGGGAATCATTATAGAGACTCCGGGCTTTATCGGGCATTATTCGGGTTTCAAAAATCTGAAGCTGCTCGCTGCGATCAAGAAAAAAATCGATGATGACAAGATAAGGGAAGTTATGGAATTTGTAGGACTCGATCCCAAAATGAAGAAGAGTGTAAGGAAGTATTCCCTCGGCATGAGGCAGCGACTAGGCCTTGCCCAGGCAATAATGGAGGATCCGAAGGTGCTGATACTTGATGAGCCGATGAACGGTCTTGACAAAGAGGGTGTGGAGGATATGCGGAAATACCTTCTGAAACTCAGAGAAGAAGGAAAGACCATACTGATAGCCTCACATTCTTCCGAGGATATCGCGGTGCTCTGCGACCGGACCTATGAGATGGAAAAGGGCGTGATTACAAAATTGTCTGCATGAAAAAAATATTAAAAAGCGAAAAAACAGTTGAATAACCCTTCATAAAATGGTAACATATAATATATGTATTTTTTATGGAGGGTTTGCTTATGGATGGCGTTAAACTTACCAAGCTGATGGACAGACTCGGGCTTGTGAATGTGACACCCGAGGTCGATATTTCGGAGCGTATCATCACCAGTCCGAATGTCAACAGGCCTGCATTGCAGCTTGCCGGGTTTTTTGAAAATTTTGACAAGAACCGTATTCAGCTGATCGGTAATGTTGAATATTCATATATGTATGATAAAATGACAAGCGAGGAGAGGCACGTATGCTTCGGAAATCTCATGGGCTATGAGGTTCCGGCAATCGTGTTCTGCCGAGGGCTTGAGGTGAGCCCGGGCTTTAAACAGCTTGCTATTAATAATAATGTTCCCGTGCTTTCAACGGACATGGATACCTGCTCTTTGATAGCTGCAATGGTGCGTGTGCTGAAGGAAGAGCTGGCTCCGACGATTTCAATCCACGGTGTTCTGGTTGAGATTTTCGGTGAGGGCGTTCTGATCACGGGTGAGAGCGGTATCGGTAAGTCCGAGTCGGCTCTTGAAATCATCAGACGAGGACATCGTCTCGTTTCGGATGATGTGGTTGAGCTCAGAAAGATTTCGGATGATACGATTATCGGCCGTGCGCCTGACATTACAAGGCATCTTATCGAGCTTCGCGGTATCGGTATCATCGATGTCAAGACACTGTTCGGTGTGCAGAGCGTAAAGGAAAAGCAGGAGGTAAATCTTGTTATTCAGCTTGAAGACTGGGTGAAGGACAAGGAGTACGACAGGCTTGGACTTGAGGATAAGTATACGGAGTTCCTTGGCATCAAGATTCCGGTACATAATATCCCTATTCGTCCCGGACGTAACCTTGCGATCATCTGCGAGGCTGCAGCGATCAACCACAGGCAGAAGAAGATGGGATATAATGCGGCTCAGGAGCTCTACAAGAGGGTTACCGAAAATCTTATGAAAGAGAATTGATTTTTACGGAGGTAAATATAAATGAAACAGTATGTGTTCGGAATCGATATCGGAGGCACCAGCATTAAGTGCGGCCTTTTCACCGCTGAAGGCGAGCTCCTTGACAAGTGGGAGATCATGACCGACAGATCGAACGGCGGTGAGAATGTTCCCTCTGATATTGCCAAGGCAATAGATTCAAAGATGAAGGAAAAATATATTGAAAAAGAAAGTGTTCTCGGTGTGGGTGTCGGAATTCCCGGACCTGTGCTTGAGGACGGTACCGTGCTTCAGTGCCCGAACCTCGGGTGGGGCAGGATGAATGCGGCTCAGATCATGAGCGATCTGACAGGCCTTAAGATAAAGGCGGGAAACGATGCCAATGTTGCGGCTCTCGGCGAGATGTGGAAGGGCGGCGGCAAGGGCTGCAAAAATATGGTAATGATCACACTCGGTACAGGTGTCGGCGGCGGAGTAATCCTTGACGGAAACATACTCTGCGGCGTTAACGGTGCTGCTGCCGAGATCGGACATATGATAGTTAATCCCGAAGAAGAAGATATCTGCGGTTGCGGCGGTCACGGCCACCTTGAGCAGTATGCTTCCGCTACGGGCATAGTACGCATGGCTAAGAAGGCTCTTGCAAAAGGTGACAAGAAGAGCTCGCTTTCAGGCTTTGCAAAGCTTTCCGCAAAGAATATTTTTGACGAGGCCAAGAAGGGCGATGAGCTTGCTCTTGAGCTCGTGGATACTTTGGGAAACTATCTTGCATATGCGCTTACTCATGTTTCCGCAGTGGTAGACCCTGAGGTTTATGTTGTCGGCGGCGGCGTAAGCCGTGCGGGCGAGATACTCATCGATGCCATAAAGAAGCATTATAACAATAACATCATGAAGGCGTTGCAGAACAAGGAATTCAGGCTTGCAGAGCTCGGAAACGATGCCGGAATCTTCGGCGCTGCAAGGATGCTTATCGGAAGCAAATGATCCGGAGGGCGGTTTGGACAGGTCGGTTTTAAAAGAACTTGAAAAAATGTTGCCAAAGGGCTTGCTGCTATATGATGAACCGATGAGTGCCCATACATCCTTTCGCATCGGAGGTCCAGCGGATGCTTTTGTGCAGGCAAAGGAAGCCGATGAGGTGAAGGCTGTACTTTCTTTCGGACGCGAGAAAGCAATACCCGTTACGGTCATTGGAAACGGGAGCAATCTTCTGGTGAGCGACAAGGGTGTTGAGGGAATCGTGCTTTCGATAAAGGATGGCAACACTCAGGTCGGTGTGCCGGTTTATGAAGACGGTGAAAAGGCAGTATTTCAGGCATTTGCCGGCATGAGCCTTTCGGCTTTTTCAAAAGGCGCAGCAAAACTCGGTTTCATCGGAACCGAACCATTGGCCGGAATACCGGGAAGCATCGGCGGTGCGGTGGCAATGAATGCCGGAGCTTACGGCGGTGAGATGAAGGATGTGCTGAAATCGGTACGGGTACTTGATAAAGAGCTTAACGAGGCGGTCCTTTCAAACGGGGAGCTGGAGCTCGGTTACAGAAGCAGCAGAATACTTAAAGAGGGACTGATTGTTTTGTCGGCAGAGTTTGAGCTGAAAAAAGGCAGTGCCGAAGAGGCTCTTGAAAGAATCGCCGAGCTTAACAAAAAACGAAAAGAAAAGCAGCCTCTTGAACTTCCGTCCGGTGGTTCGACATTTAAAAGACCGGAAGGTTATTTCGCCGGCAAGCTGATAGAGGATGCGGGTCTTAGGGGCTTTCGTGTCGGCAATGCGGCCGTCAGCGAGAAGCATTGCGGCTTTGTCGTGAACCTCGGCGGGGCAAGCTGCGCGGAAGTAAAAGAGCTCATGGAACAGGTGAGGGAAAGAGTCTTTAAAAATTCGGGAGTCGTTCTTGAACCTGAGCTTAGGATGATCGGAAGGAAGTAGTATGTCGTTTTCGGCTGATGTAAAGACCGAGCTGGCAGGTGTTTTTCCGGCAAAAAAGGATGCTGCTGCCGAACTGAGTGCGATTTTTTCGGCAAAAGGACTAAAAATAGACCCTGAAAACACCGGTTTACTGTACTTAGAAGACGAAAATTTTTTACTTGTTAAAAAAGTCTTTACAATTCTGAAAAAAAGTTTTAATATAAGAATGTCGGTTTTCGTTCGGAAATTCAGGAAACGGAACAAAGACATTTACGGAATAAGAATATATGGGATAAAGGATGAAAAGAAACTGAAAGAAATATTGGGGTTTCATGAAAATCCTTCTTCGATGGCGGCTTTTCTCCGCGGGTGCTTTTTAGCCTGCGGGAGCGTGAACGATCCAAAGCGTTCCTACCATCTTGAATTTCTGCTCCGTAAGGATGAGGATGCCGCAAGGCTTTCAAAAATGATTTCGGGACTCGGCTATGAAAGCAGGAGAACCGAAAGAAAAGGAGAGCAGGTCATCTACATCAAAGGCAGTTCGGTCATATCCGAGCTTCTCGCGGTAATGGGTGCGGGAATCTCGATGATGAACTATGAAAACGAACGCGCGATGAATGAAACGCGCGGGGTGATCAACAGAAGAGTTAACTGTGAATTAGGTAATCTCCGCAAAAGTACAGAGGCCGGGCAGAAACAGCTGTCGTGCATCGAGATCATCAGGGAGCACATGGGGCTTGAAAATCTTCCTGACGGACTAAGGGAAATTGCAGAGCTTAGGATTAACAATCCTGAAGCATCGCTTCAGGAGCTGGGTGAAATGATGACGCCTCCGCTTGGAAGGTCGGGGGTTAATCACAGGTTGCAGAAACTGATGGGTATTGCGGAAAATATTACTGTACATACGGAGGATATGTGATGGTATCAAAGGATGTTCAAATCAACTTTCGTACTGGAAGTGACGCAAGACCGATTGCTCTCATTGTTCAGGAAGCAAGTAAGTACGACAGTAAAATCTACCTTGAAACGGAAAA
Organism: Lachnoclostridium sp. UBA3775; assembly: GCA_002369525.1. Lineage (GTDB taxonomy): Bacteria > Bacillota > Clostridia > Lachnospirales > Lachnospiraceae > UBA3775. The sequence continues at coordinate 16,139 of DFFN01000069.1, forward strand.
TAAAAGGGTAAACGTGAAGAGTATCATGGGCATGATGAGCCTTGTCCTTAAAAACGGAAACAAGGTCAGCATCAGTGCTGATGGCCCCGATGAGGAAGTTGCTATCGAAAACATTGCCAAAAAGATGAGCAAATAGACTGTTAACAGTCTTTAGGTGAAAATGATTGCCGGAGCTTTGGGCTCCGGTGATTTTTTTTCTTGTATAATAGATGAGACTTGTGCTATAATAAACATCAAATAAGCCTAAATTTCGGGCGTAAAAACCGGCGGTACTTATGAAAGAAAAAAACTACAGGGATATTTCGAACTACAAAGAAGAGTATGACGAAAAAATCCGTCAGGAAATTGAAATACGAAAGCTTCGCCGTGAGCAGCTTCAAAAGCATAGGGTAAAGATCACAAGATGCAATCTCCTTATCGTATGTGAGCTTGTGACCCTTGTGGTTCTTTTGGTCGCTTTGGTTTTGATAATGACTGTCTGAGGAGCTTTACATGGATTTTGTGCATCTTCATGTCCACACAGGCTACAGCCTTCTGGACGGGTCCGGAAAAATTCAGGATATGGTAAACAGGGCAAAGGAGCTCGGGTTTAAGAGCCTTGCCATAACGGATCACGGGGTTATGTACGGCGTCATAGATTTTTATGATGCCTGCCTCGCGGCAGAGATAAAGCCGATAATAGGCTGCGAGGTTTATGTTGCTCCGGGTTCACGCTTTGAAAAGGAAGGAAGCGTGAGCGATGACAGGTACTACCATCTCATACTTCTTGCAGAAAACGATAAGGGCTACCGCAACCTGATGAAAATAGTGAGCAAGGGCTTTACGGAAGGCTTCTATTATAAGCCGAGGATAGACCATGAGCTTCTTGAACAATATCATGAGGGAATAATCGCCTTAAGCGCATGTCTTGCAGGCGAAATACCGCAGAATATAGTAAAAGGCTTCTATGAAGAAGCAAAGGAGACTGCACTCTGGTACAGAAGCATATTTGGCGAGGAAAATTTTTTCCTTGAACTGCAGGATCACGGCATACCGGAGCAGAAGCTTGTAAATCAGGCTCTGTTAAGGATCCATAATGAAACCGGGATTCCGTTGGTTGCAACCAACGATGTGCATTATGTATATGAAGAGGACTGGGAGGCCCATGATATCCTGCTCTGCATACAGACGCAGCGAAAGGTCGCGGACGAAAACCGCATGAGATACCAGAAGGGCAAGTTCTATCTTAAGTCTGCAGAGGAAATGTGCGAGCTTTTTCCTTATGCAAAGGAAGCTCTGGAAAATACGGTAAAGATTGCAGAGCGGTGCAAGGTTGAAATAGAGTTCGGCAACTATAAGCTGCCGAAGTTTGATGTGCCGGACGGCAAGAGCGCCGAAGCATATCTTGAAGAGCTCTGCATAAAGGGCCTTAAGAAACGTTATCCGGACAAATGGGAGGACAATCTTCCAAGGCTTCAGTATGAGCTCGGCGTGATAAAGAAGATGGGCTTTGTGGATTATTTCCTGATAGTTTCCGACTTTATCAGATATGCCAAGAACAACGATATACCGGTGGGACCGGGAAGAGGTTCGGCGGCAGGAAGCATAGTCTCATACTGCCTTGCGATCACGGAGCTCGATCCGATCAAATACAGTCTGCTCTTTGAACGTTTCCTTAATCCGGAGCGTGTGACGATGCCGGATATAGACGTTGATTTCTGCTATGCGAGAAGACAGGAAGTCATCGACTATGTGGTTAAAAAGTACGGAGTGGCAAACGTGGTCCAGATCGTCACCTTCGGTACGCTTGCCGCTAGGGGCGTGATAAGGGATGTGGGCCGTGCGATGGACCTGCCTTATTCAAAATGTGACAGCATTGCAAAAATGGTTCCGCAGGAGCTTAACATAACGATCGACAAGGCGCTGGAGGAAAACGCGGAGCTTCGCGAGCTCTACGAAACGGACCCTGAGGTAAGGGAGCTTATCAAGATAAGCAAGCGCCTCGAGGGACTGCCGAGACATACCTCGATACATGCGGCCGGTGTCGTAATTTCAAATGCGCCCGCAGAGGAATATGTACCGCTTCAGAAAAGCGCCGATGACATAATAACCACCCAATATACGATGGTTGCGATCGAGCGTCTCGGACTTTTGAAAATGGACTTCCTGGGCCTGAGGAACCTGACGGTCATAAAGGATGTTGAGAATCTTGTAAAAAAGAGGGAGCCGTCCTTTGAAGTAAATAAGATAGCCTATGACGACAGATCGGTTTACGAACTGATATCCTCAGGAAAAACCTCGGGTATCTTCCAGCTTGAAAGCGCAGGCATGAGCTCGTTCATGAAGGAACTGTCGCCGGATTGCATGGAGGATGTTATCGCGGGTATCTCGCTGTACAGGCCGGGCCCGATGGATTTCATCCCGAAATATATTAAAGGAAAAAACAATAAAAAAGAAATAGAATATGACTGCAAGGAGCTTGTTCCGATACTTGAGCCGACCTACGGCTGCATCGTGTATCAGGAGCAGGTAATGCAGATAGTCCGCGAGCTTGCGGGCTATACCTTCGGTCAGAGCGACAATCTGCGCCGTGCCATGTCAAAGAAAAAAGACTATGTTATGCAGGCGGAGAGAAAGAGCTTTGTATACGGCGACCCGGAGCGTTCGATACCGGGATGCGTGGCCAAGGGCATACCGGAGGATGTTGCGAACAAGATATATGACGAAATGGTGGATTTTGCGAAGTACGCCTTCAATAAATCACATGCGGCCTGCTACGCGGTGCTGGCTTACCAGACGGCATATCTTAAAAGATATTATCCGGTTGAATTCATGGCGGCGCTTCTGACCTCCGTAATTGAAAATACCGGGAAGCTGATCTCCTATATACAGGAGTGCAGGCAGATGGGAATAAAGGTCCTGCCTCCGGACATAAACCTCGGAAGCTCAGAGTTTACGGTTTCCGACGGGAACATATACTATGGTCTCTGCGCAATAAAGGGCCTCGGACGGCCCGTGATCGCTTCGATAGTAAAGGAACGCGAAAAGAACGGACCTTATAAGGACATCAAGGATTTCTGCGAGAGAACCTATGATACCGAGGTAAGCAAGAGAACGATAGAAAATCTCATAAAGGCGGGAGCTTTTGACTCGCTGCCCGGCAACAGACGGCAGCTTATGCAGCTCTATCCCGACATGGTTGAAAACATTGCAAGGGACAGAAAGAAGAGCCTGAGCGGCCAGATGAATCTTTTTGATCTTTTAGGCGGGGGAAACGAGGAAGCGGGAAATGTGATAAGCTATCCCGACCTTGAAGAATTTGACAAGCCTCAGCTTCTCTTCTTCGAAAAAGAGGTCCTTGGCATGTATGTCAGCGGTCATCCCCTTGAGCAGTATGAAGAGGAGATGAACGAGAATACAAGCTGCAGGGCGTCGGATTTCGTGCTGAATGAAGAAACGGGACTGCCAGAGCTTGAGGGCGACAAGCTTGTCATACTCGGCGGAATGGTGACGGCGAGGACGCTTAAGACTACCAAGCATAACGAGATGATGTGCTTCTTTACGCTTGAGGATGTGACGGGCGCGGTGGAGGTTATCGCTTTTCCGAAAACCTTCGAAAGATACCGCTACATTATCAATGAGGACGCAAGGATTTATGTGCGCGGAAGGGTTAGCGTAGAGGATGACAAGAATGCCAAGCTCATCTGTCAGGATGTTGTATCGTTTGACGAAACACCCGGTGAGCTCTGGATAAAATATCCGGACAAGGATGCTGCAAAAGCGGATGAAAATTTCCTGTCCGAATATATACAAAGGACACCGGGCGTCAGCAAGGTTGCTTTGTACTGCGAGGCCGAAAAGGCTATAAAGAAACTGCCCGAGCGCATAAGGGTATGCATAAACGAAAGAAATCTTTCGGAGCTCAGGAGCAGATACGGTGAAAAAAATGTTTCGGTGAAAAAATCAAATCTCCGGACAATTTGGAATATATGATAAGAGGTAAGTGAAAATGGCTTATATGAAAAAGAAAACAAATGAAGCAATGACGGTAGGAGTTTTAACCAGCGGCGGTGACGCGCCCGGAATGAACGCTGCCGTAAGGGCGGTCGTAAGATGCGGTATCGTAGCGGGATTCCAGGTAAAGGGAATCAGACGCGGTTATACGGGTCTTCTTGAAGAGGATATTTTCGACATGAACGCAAGAAGCGTTGCCGATATAATCCAGAAGGGCGGCACGATACTTTATACCGCAAGATGTCCCGAAATGATGAGACCCGAGGGACAGGAAAAGGCAGCCTTCATTCTTAAAAAGCACGGCATCGACGCGCTTGTGGTTATCGGCGGCGACGGTTCCTACCGCGGTGCCCTTGCTCTTGCGAGGGAAGGCATCAACGTTGTCGGAATTCCCGGTACCATAGACCTTGACATTGCATGCTCCGACTATACCATCGGCTTTGATACGGCGCTCAATACCGCAATGGAAGCCATCGATAAGGTCAGGGATACCTCGGCTTCGCATGAGCGTTGCTCGATAATCGAGGTTATGGGGCGCAAGGCAGGCCACATCGCACTCTGGTCCGGTATTGCGACCGGTGCCGAGGAGGTGCTTGTTACCGAGCGCTATGACTATGATGAGCAGAGGATAATCGACAATATAATCGAGAAGAAGAAGCTCGGCAAGAAGCTTCACATTATAATAAATGCCGAGGGTATCGGCGATTCCAACGGTATGGCAAAGCGTATCGAGGCTGCAACCGGCCTTGAAACAAGAGCTACCATCATCGGATATATGCAACGTGGCGGTTCGCCCACCTGCCGTGACAGAGTTATGGCTTCAGCCATGGGAGCGAAAGCCATCGAAATCCTTGCCGAAGGCAAGACAAAGAGGATAGTTGCATGGAAACACGGTGAATTCTGCGATTATGACATTGAGGAAGCTCTCGAAATGCAGAAGGATCTTAACGACGATCTTTGGGAGATCAGCAGAAAGCTCTGCCGCTAAGCTTTGGATGACGATATGATTAGATATGAATTTGATGTAAAAATGAAAACCGAGGACATGTTCGCCTTCATGCTCAGGCAGCAGTACGGAGGAATCAGGGGCATAGCATTTCTTTTTGTTGACTTTGCCCTGATACTGAACCTTGTATGGAAGTGGGGCAGCCTCAGTACGGCGACCAAGCTTATCATGCTGATAGTGGTCATCCTTCTTACCGTTATCGAGCCGATGCAGCTTTATCTTAAGGCACATGGACAGGTTAAATATTCGGAAAGGCTTAAGGCAAGCAACCATTATGTGCTTGACAAGGACGGGATTACCATTTCCCAGGGCGAGCAGAGCCTGGGCTTTAAGTGGGGCCATCTATATAAATATGTAAATACGGCAAAGAGAGTGTTTGTATATACTTCGAGGGCTTCGGCCTTTGTGATTCCGAAGAATGCTCTGGGCGACGAGGCGCTTGATTATCTGATACTTATGTTACGCGAGCATAAGGACATGTTTCTGTCGCTGGGTTCAGACACAATTGAAGTAAACGGTGTCAAAGCCTGTGAACTTGAAAAAGCGGCAGAGGATGCACAAAAAGGCGGGGAGGAAGCCGATGAGTAACGCTCTTAAGATGGAATCCTTTTCCGCAAAGGACACCTTTGAATTCGGACGCATGCTCGGAGAAAAGCTTACGGCAGGTACGATAATATGTCTTTCGGGAGATCTCGGCACGGGAAAAACGGTATTTACCAAAGGCCTTGCAAAAGGACTTGGTATAAGCGAGCCGGTTGTGTCTCCGACATTTACCATAGTACAGGAGTATAAAGAGGGAAGGCTCCCTCTTTATCATTTTGATACCTATCGTATCGACGATCCCGATGAAATGTATGAGGTGGGGCTTGACGATTATCTTTTCGGCGACGGGATATGTGTTATCGAGTGGGCCGAAACGATCAAAGAGCTGTTGCCGGAAGAATATTATAAACTTACGATAAAAAAAGTGCCTGAAAAAGGCAATGATTACAGGATGATCGATTTTGAAAAGAAAGGATCGTCCGGTGAGGGAGATAAGCAGTAAATGAAAATTCTTTCAATTGACGGTTCCGGAAATACCGCAAGCATTGCGGTTGCGGAGGATGAAAAGATACTTGCCGAGTACACCGTCAACCATAAAAAAACTCATTCCCAGACATTGCTTCCGATGGTAAAGACCGTGCTTGATATGCTGGGCTTAAGTGTTTCGGACATGGATTATATTGCGGTTTCGAACGGGCCGGGGTCGTTTACCGGGCTCAGAATATGCGCTGCGACCGCAAAGGGCCTCGGACTTGCAACAAAAAAGCCCATGGTGGGCGTGAAGACTCTGGAGGGACTGGCCTATAATTTTGAGGGAACGGACTGCCTTGTCTGCCCGATGATGGATGCCAGAAGAAGCCAGGTATATACCGGGATTTATGCTTTTTCGGAAAAAGAAGGAGAATTTGTGCTTGAGGTGATAGAAGACCAGCAGGCTGTTCCGGTTGAGGAGATACTTGCAAAGGTAAACAGGCTGGGAAGAAAGGCCGTTTTTCTCGGAGACGGTGTTCCGGTATACAAAGAAAAGATTGCATCGTCAGTTACAGTGCCCTACGTTCTTGCACCTGCCGGACATGATCTGCAGTCGGCTGCTTCGCTTTCGAGAGCAGCGTTTGCATATATCAAAGCGGGAAAGACCGTTTCGGCTACGGAGCTTGTACCGGAGTATCTCAGAATGTCCCAGGCAGAGAGGGAAAAGCTTGAGCGCGGAGAGAAAATAACGGCGGACTGAAGATGGATAATTGGATATTTACGGCCTTGTCGGAAAAAGATATTGACGAGGTCGAAAGAATAGAAAAGGAAAGTTTTTCGGAACCCTGGAGCAGAGATGCTTTTGAAGATGCAACAGACAACGGCTTCCACCGGATATACTGTCTTAAGCTTGGCACGGAAAACGGGGATATTACGGTCGCATATATCGGCTGGGCCGTTGTATCGGGCGAGGCAGAGATAACAAACGTGGCGGTCGATGCAAAATTTCGTGGAAAGGGCTGCGGGAACGAGCTGATGAAGCATGCCATGGCCGCTTTTGAAAAAGAAGACGTTGAGAAGGTCTTCCTGGAGGTCCGTGCCGGAAACGCACCCGCAATCGGACTGTATGAAAAATTCGGTTTTCGGGGGATAGGCGTGAGAAAGAATTTCTACCGTTTTCCCACCGAAGACGCGATCGTAATGATGAAAAACATGATTTCAGAGTAAGAGAGAGGAATAAACGATGCTTGATGTTTGTCTTCTGGGCACGGGCGGTATGATGCCGCTTCCCAAAAGGTGGCTGACCTCGTGCTACACCAGATTCAACGGGAGTGCGCTTTTGATAGACTGCGGTGAGGGAACCCAGATCGCAATGCGCGAGGCGGGCATATCCTGTCATGATATAGACGTTATCGCGATCACCCATTTCCATGGAGATCATATCAGCGGCCTTACCGGAATGCTTTTGTCCATGGGTAATGCCGACAGGACCGAACCGGTCACAATGGTGGGACCGAAGGGACTGGAAAATGTTGTGAATAAGCTCCGCGTTATCGCTCCGGAGCTCCCGTTTGAAATAAAATATCTTGAAATTGAAGGAACGGAAGCCGAGTTTTCGCTTTACGGATACACTCTTAAGGCTTTCAGGCTCAATCATAACATAACCTGCTACGGATATTGCCAGAGCATAGAAAGGGCCGGAAAGTTCATGCCGGAAAAGGCGGCACAGAACAAAGTGCCTATGAAGGTGTGGAGCAGGCTGCAGAAAAATGCCGAGGCGGAATATGAGGGCGTGATCTATACGCAGGATATGATACTCGGTCCGAAAAGAAAGGGCATAAAGCTTACATACTGCACCGACAGCAGACCGGTTGAAAGAATAGCCGAAAATGCCAAAGGGTCGGATCTTTTTATATGCGAAGGCATGTACGGCGAGCCGG
>DFFN01000189.1 GCA_002369525.1 Lachnoclostridium sp. UBA3775
TATCCTTCCCACTACCGGGCGGATTCGGGACTTTAACCCGTTGGAAACGTGCGCCGCTAGGCACACCATAGAAAAAAGGCTGTGAACACTCACAGCCTTTTTTATTAACATTATTTTTTATGAGTTCAGGAACTTATCAAAAATCATCCATTTACCGTCATACTTGTAAACGTAGATTGCGCCGTCCTTGGAATTACTTCCGCCGGCACCCTTTGCCTCCATAGTCATTCCTACCGCATATGCTTCGGTAACCTTCTTTTTGTCAAATACCGAACCTGCTCCGTTTGAAGAGAATTCGGATTTAACCTTGGACTTAAGGGAATCAAGATCCTTGATCTTTGCCACATCCTTAAGCTTGTTAAGGGATTCGATGTTTTCTACATCGCCGGCAATAATTTTAAAATCAACTCCGGCAGCCTTGAACTTGTCAAAAACATTCTTTAACTGATTTGTAAAGAGCTGATCAAAATCGTTCCTTGTCATTCCTTCGTTCTTGATGAGCTTATCAAGAAGGTTGGAATAGTAATAATCCACTATCGCACCACCGTCACATGCCACATACTTTTTGATATAAGCATTAACAAGTGTTTTAACCTCTGCACTGTTGTCCTCTAACGGAGCCGGTGTATCATCGGGTTCCTCGGTAGGCTCGGGTGTGGGAGTGTTCTTGGGTTTCTTGGTAGGCTTCGGAGTGGGAGTATCATCGGCGCTTGACGATTCATCGTCACCGCTTGAAGACTCATCACCATCTGCACTGCTGCTGTCATTGCTTGATGATGCCTTCGAAGAAGAATTTTTAAAAATACTTCCCTTTGATGAAGATTCATCATCGTCGTCATCATCGGAAGAATCCTTGCTGTCCGAAGAAGATGAAGATTCGTCCTCATCATCCTCATCATCATAGGATTTTCTGGATGACTTACTTGAGGAGCTTGATGAACTGTCCTTGGAATCCGAACCGCAGGCGGTAAGACCGAATACAAGGGTCATTGCCATCAAAACTGCCATCAGCATTATTCTGATTTTCTTCATTATCTACCTCATCTTTTACCAGTCAAGATCTTTGCTGTCAAGAAAATCGTCGGCCATGTCATAAAGGTCGTCAATATCATAGTCGCTGCTCTTGCTCTTTGCTTTACTCTTGGCCTTGGTGAAATCCTTGAGCTCATCCTGATAATCTTTTATAACATCCTTAAGATCTTTTCTAACATCCTTGTCATCATAACTCTGGATCATGCTGATAAGTGAGTTGTACATTGAGTGAGGCATATCGCCCTCAAGAAGATACCACTTACCTTTATATTTGAATGTAAGGAAGATTCCGGTATTGGAATCAAGCTTTTCTTTTCCGATAGTAAGCTTTACCTTTGCCTCAACTGCAGCAACAGCCTTTACCTTATCGATATCGATATCATACTGCTTATCAAGCATCTTTGCGAGACTCTTATCGTCCTTGAAATCATCAAGATCCCTGAAACCGTATGAATCTCTTACATCGCTCTTAAGTTTGTCAAGTTTTCCGAGCTTTTCAACCTCTTTGATCTCAACATCAACCTTAAGCTTATACTTCTCGCTCTTAAGTCCCTTGAGGAGTACCTTTGATGCAGCATCGATGTACTCATAGTATTCCTTGGGCTCCATGTTGTAGTTATCGTCGATATATGTTTCAGCCGACTTCTTAGGCATCAGGCACATAACCATCTTCTTGGTATTTCCTTTTTCGAAAGCGTTGAAGTACTTCTTAACAGTCTTCTTGGGACTTCCGTGGAAAATAATAAACAGAATGATGAATGCAAGAACTGCACCTGCTCCGATTCCTATGAACTTAATAAGCTTCTTCTTTGCTTCGGCAGACATGGGAGTTCTTTCGGGAATATTGTAAGAATAATCTCCGTTTGCCGAACTGTAAGCATTTTGTACAGCACCTGCTGTTTCGTTGTAAGCACCTGCAGCTTCGTTTGCAGCATTAGTTGCTTCGTTAACGGTATTGTTAACATCCTGCTGAACCTCTTCTACAGGAGCAACGCTCTGTACGGCGGTACCGCACTCAGGGCAGAAAGCCTGTCCGTCGGGAAACTGTGTTCCGCAATTTTTACAAAACATTTTCGCTGTCCCGTGATAAAGATCACGGTCTCCTTTCTCACATACTATTCTAATATTACATGATTACACATGCTTTTTCAAGAATTATTTACAAATAATTCATGATTTTTTCACTTTTTCGCCTGTAAGGTCTTCCTTTTCAAGCGTTGTCAGAACCTTTTCATCAGGATTCTTTAATTTAACAACACGGCTTGCATGCCTTGTTATCGCTTTTTCAAGATAATTCCTTGCCTCACGCGCATTTGCAAAGTTTTCCTCCTTTGCTTCGATCTTGGCCGTAAAATACTTTTTGGCCTCGGTCTTTGCAGCCCTGGAGAGAACATATTCCTTGCCCTTGCACATGTTTTCAAGGATCTGGACAAGCTCATCCGCGGTATAGTCCTCAAAGAAAAGGAATTTATTGAAACGTGATTTAAGGCCGGGGTTGGAATTAAGGAATTCCTCCATCGGTCCCTGGTAGCCGGCAACAATGACAACGAGTTCGTCACGGTGGTCCTCCATCGCTTTAAGAAGTGTATCAACGGCTTCCTGACCGAAATCGTTTGCGCCCTTATCCACTGTAAGCGAATAAGCCTCGTCGATGAAGAGTATTCCTCCCATCGCCTGCTCGATCACCTCCTGAGTCTTGATGGCCGTCTGACCGACATAGCCGCATACAAGACCGCCTCTGTCTACCTCGACAAAAGCGTCGGTCTGAAGGACTCCGAGTCCCTGATAGATTTTCGAAAGTATTCTTGCAACCGTTGTCTTGCCCGTACCGGGATTGCCCATGAAAACCATGTGCTTTGAAATACCTGCGGTCTTAAGTCCCTTGCTCTCGCGGAGCTTCTGAACCTTGATCAGGTTTACAAGGTCCTCGACATCAGCCTTGACGGTTGAAAGTCCGACATAGGAATTGAGTTCCGAAAGCACCTCGTCGACATCAAATTCCTTCGCGGGAGCTTTCTTTATCACAACGCCCTCGCCCTTGTCGGCCTTTTCGGTCCCGGATTTTGCCGTATTTTTTCCGGGAACATTATTCTGCAGGTTATTTACAAAATTACTGATGATATTGTTCAGATTATTGTCGGGTCTGTTGACCGGAGCCTTTAATGCCTTGCTCGTGCTGTCCGGTCCGTTTCCGACCTTATAGGACGGAGTGATGTATTTTCCGGTGCCGACGTAATATACGCCGTACTCCTTCAAAAATCCCTCAAGCATTCTGGTATATTCCGTAAACCTTCTTGTTTCCTTTTCGGCATTGTTTCCGTGGCAGGCGATGACCGACTGTCCCAAAAGCTTGTAGGTGTCCACAAGTATCTGGGCATTCTGATGCCTGTTACGGTCATTGGGGATTTTTCTTCCCGCATCCGCAAGAACAAAATACTTTAACGAGATAGGCTGGGTCTTCGTGTAGTTTTCATTGAAGCGCAGATTTGCCATGGCCTCGCCGAAAGCCTTCTGGCCCTCGAATTTACCGTAGGACAGTGCTCTTTTGATGAGCTCGTATTCCTCATCGTTGATCTCACCGTCAGCCATGCAGATATAAGCAATGAACTGCAGAAGTTCTCTGTGCATTATCTCGTTTAATGGCGTCGAGAAAGCATTTACGCTGCCAACATTCATGTTGGTGATGGCAGCGCATGCCTCTTCGCACAATGCTATCATTTCAAAAAGATTTTTACTTACCATTATGCCGTCCCGATTTAATAGTGATTACTGGATAACCCTTACTCTGAGTACGCCGTCGATGCCCTTGATAGTGTCATAGGTCTCGTCTCCGACCTTTGCAACAACGTCAAGCACCGAATAAGCATAGTCGCCGCGGCTCTTGTTGTACATATTTTCAATATTAACGTTAAGACCTGCGAATGCTGCGGTGAACTGACTGAGCATGTTAGGTATGTTTCTGTGAAGTATGCAGATTCTGGCTGCTGTTTTGCAGATACCGGCATCAAGTGCGGGATAATTTACGGAATTGATGATATTACCCTGCTCTACATATGCCTTGAGTTCCTTTGCTGCCATGATCGCACAGTTGTCTTCCGATTCCTTTGTGGAAGCTCCGAGGTGGGGAGTTGCGATGGTATTTACCATCTTTACGGTATTGGGATTGATGAAATCGGTCATATATTTTCTGACCTTACCGCTCTCGAGTGCCTTTGCGATCGCCTCCTCGTCAACAAGAAGGTCACGTGCGTAGTTAAGGATCACAACGCCGTCCTTCATCATTGCGATGGTCTCCTCGTTGATCATCTTCTTTGTGGAATCAAGAAGAGGTGTATGTACCGTGATATAATCACAGGTTGTGAAAATTTCTTCACGTTCGTTTACATGCTTAACATCGCGGCTTAATTTCCATGCATTTTCAACGCTGATGAAAGGATCACAGCCGTAAACCTCCATTCCGAGAGCAACTGCTGCATTTGCAACAAGCACGCCGATCGCACCGAGGCCGATGACACCGAGCTTTTTGCCCTTTATCTCACAGCCTGCGAATTGCTTTTTGCTCTTCTCAACGCTCTTTGCAAGGTTCTCATCGTCCTTGTTGGCAAGACCCCAGTTTACACCGCCCACGATATCGCGCGATGCAAGAAGGATTCCTGCGATTACAAGCTCCTTTACGGCATTTGCGTTTGCTCCGGGAGTATTGAATACGACGATTCCCTGCTCGGCGCATTTGTCAAGAGGAATATTGTTTACCCCGGCGCCTGCTCTCGCAACTGCGATAAGGCCTCCGGGAAGTTCCATTTCATGCATGGATGCGCTTCTTACAAGCACAACCTCGGCATTGTTCACATCTTCTGTTGCCGCGAAATTATCACCGAGAAGGTCAAGTCCCTCCTTGGCGATGGGATTTAAGCAATTATATTTTACCATCTCTCTTTTTCCTCTCTTTTTTACAGATTCTCTTTTTCGAATTTAGCCATGAAGTCTACAAGAGCCTGTACGCCTTCGATGGGCATTGCGTTGTAGATACTTGCTCTCATGCCGCCGACGCTTCTGTGTCCTTTAAGGTTGACAAGACCTGCCTCTGTTGCCTCTTTGATGAATTTGGCATCAAGATCTGCATTTCCTGTAACAAAAGGAACATTCATCAGTGAACGTGATGCGGGCTCTACGGTGCCCACGAAAAGCTTTGAGGAATCAAGGAAATCATAGAGGATCTTTGCTTTCTTCTCATTTCTTTCCTTCATTGCTGCAAGACCGCCCTGCTTCTTGATCCACTTGAATACCTTTCCGCAGATGTAAATACCGTAGCAGGGAGGGGTATTGTAAAGCGAATCGGCATCAGCCTGGGTCTTCCATTTAAGCATGGTAGGTGTTCCGGGAAGTACATCATCTGTGATGAGGTCTTCACGGATTATGGCAATAACAACACCTGCGGGTCCGATGTTCTTCTGTGCACCGCCGTACATTACGCCGTACTTTGTAATGTCAACCGGCTCGCTTAAGAAGCATGAAGAAACATCCGAAACAAGTACTTTTCCCTTGGTGTTGGGAAGTTTCTTAAATTTAGTTCCGTAAATGGTATTGTTTTCGCAGATATATACGTAATCGGCGTCATCGGGGATGTCAAGATCCGAGCAATCGGGGATATAAGAGAAGGTCTTATCCTCAGAAGTAGCGACCTTTATGGCTTCACCGTACTTCTGTGCTTCGGAATATGCTCTCTTTGCCCACTGTCCCGTTACGATATAGGCTGCTTTTTTGTTCTTCATCAGATTGAGGGGAACCTGTGCAAACATCATGTGTGCACCGCCCTGTAAGAAAAGAACCTTGTAGTTATCGGGGATCCCGATGAGATCGCGGAGATCTGCTTCCGCTTCTTTGATAATGGTGTCAAAAGCCTTTGAACGATGGCTCATCTCCATTACAGACATGCCTGTACCTTTGTAGTCAAGCATTTCATCTGCCGCTTCACGCAGCACTTCTTCCGGTAATACAGCCGGACCTGCTGAAAAGTTAAACACTCTTCCCATTTTTAGTTTTACCTCCAAAAAAAGAAATTATCGTTTGGCAAAGAATAGTATAAGACTAAAAAGGAAGAGTGTCAACCTATTTTTGATTCCGTTTTGCTCATTTTATCTCCCATATCACGGTAACCGTATCTGTTACCTCGATATCATCGGGTACCATATCCATGTCACAGCATGCGCCGTCTTCGGTACCGGAGCTTTTTAGCCTTAGCATGTTCGTTGCCATGGGCCTCACCTCGAGATCCGCATCACACCACGAATAATCCACTGCGGAAATATGAGACAGCTCCACTCCTGCCGCTGCCGCGAGCACCATAGCTTTTGCCTTTGCATCCTCAACGGCCTTGCCAAGCAAAGCGTTTTTCCCTGCTTCCCTGTCCTTTACGGTATAGCTTATCCTGAATTCGGGCTCTATTCCTTCCGCATTTGCAAGCGCATAAAGCACTCTTCCGAGGCGGGCATTGTCCGAATCGAATTCAAGCTTAAAAACATGTCTGAAATTATAGCCTGCGATACGCTGCTTCCATGATTTATCCTCGGCTTCATATCCCTCATATCTGGTCTCAACGTCAAACGAAAGAGTTTTAATATCTTCCTTATCAAATCCCAGCTGCGAAAGCAGGTCTCTGAGTTTCCCGCTGTCCTCGGCAGATTTTTTTATTGTCTGCTCATAAACCGGGTACAGACCTTCAAGAGTTATCGTTATCCTCGTCATGTCCGGCTTAAGCTTTATAACGCCCTTGCCGGTAACCTTAATTGTCCTTGGCATTACTGTTCTCCTTCCGCAATGATTTTTTCCACTTCTTCGCGTTTTTCAAACAACGTGCATCCGCCAGCATGCTCCTCAAGCAGATAGCCGCCGTCCCTGAGCTTTTTAAAAAGCCTGGAATTAAGAGCTTCCCTGAGGGTAGTATCCCTTACGTTCATGTCCGAATAAGGCGAAAACGGGCACGGTTCCGCTCCTCCGTGTGAATTGATATGGAAAAAGCCTCTTCCCGCTGCCACACAGCCGCCGGAGCTCTTTTCGTCTCCCGGGAAGGAAACAAAGACCATATCCTTGTTTTCGTTTCTGAGTCTTTCCAGCTCCTTTGCCATGAACTCCCTTTCGGCTTCGCCGGGCGCAAGCTCCCTGCTCTCATCCGTGACCGGGACATATTCCACGAAAATGACTGCCTTGCAGCCTCTCTCGGAAAGGCTTTTTAAAAATTCGGCGTTAAACACCTCATTCATATTTCTTGTCGTGACGGTCACCGAGGCACCGAATATCAGTCCCCTTCTTTGCAATTCATCCATGTTGGAGATAAGCTTTTCGTACACCCCGCTGCCGCGTCTTTCGTCTGTATTCTTCTTTCCGCCCTCTATGCTCATTATCGGGACAAGATTTCTGCATCTGTCAAAAAGCGAAAAATATTTTTCATCCATGAAGGTACCGTTGGTAAAGATCGGGAACATTATTCCCTGCCTCTTTCCGGCCGCCTCTATGATGTCGCGTCTTAACATCGGTTCGCCGCCGGCAAGAAGAATGAAGCTGACGCCCAGCTCATCGGCCTCATCAAATATTTTCAGCCATTCGTCGCAATTAAGCTGCCTTACGGGTTCGGCATCAACCGTTGCATTGCTGCATCTTGAATAACAGCCCGCGCAATGCAGATTGCACCGGCTTGTAATGCTTGCGATAAGGAATGCAGGCACATGTTCTCCTGCGTCCTCAAGCTTTCTTCTCTTTTTTGAAGCTGCCCTGCTTTTTCCGGCAAACTTCGCCATAAAAGCGCTTTCTTTGGGATTTGAAAAGGTCGCCCTGATCGCTTCCTTTACTATTCCTTCAACTCCTTCGGTCATATATTCCTGTATGTCAAATTCTTTCATGTCTCATCTTCTCCGATATTTATTCAGTGTATTAATTTTACCATAATGAAAAATTATCTTCAATAAAATAATTAAGAAAAGTTTCTTTTCGCGCTATAAGTTTTCAGAAAGCGCCGGCACCTTTGACATTGATAAAAAGGAAAGCCAAGAATTGTTTTTGATCACGCCCGAGTATATGTATCCGTACCTTAATTTTGTCCGGGAGAACCGCAGGCTTTTCAGGCTTATGTATCAGAAAAGCAGGACCCTCGGCACGGAGAAAATGTACGGTCATCTTTTTGAAAAAATCTTCAGCCCCATCCTTGACAAATTCGGAGTTTCAAACGATCAGCAGTCCTATATCATGACCTTTTATTTAAAGGGTCTCATCGGTCTTATCGACCAGTGGGTTAACGATGATTGCCGTATGCCTAACGAACTGCTGATGGAAGTGATAGATAAATGTATCATTAAACCTTAAGAGGTGCACTGCTTTTCTTACGGTTTTCTTACGGATTTACAAAATTTATCTATCACATAAATAGTTTTGGTGCTATAATTGTACATAAGAACCAATCAATCATTATCAATTGGTTTGAAAGGATGCAGTTAAAAGCATGAAGAAAATAAAGACTTTCTTTTTGTCCATCAGCACCAAGCTGATGTTGCTTATAATAACAGGAATTATTTTACTTGCTGCCAGTCTTGTGATAATAAGCGTTCTGCTTTCCAGCAGAATACTTACCAAAGGGGCAACAGCCCAGATGAATCTGTTCTGCAGGGAACGTGCCGATGATATCGATACGGAATTCCTCCGGATCGAAGATGCTGTCGGAGCGCTTTCAAGATGGACTGAAAGCAGGATACCCGACATAAATTCAATCACGAACGATAAAGAACTGCGTGACATGATAGTACGCGATGCCGATGACCTTATCCATTTTATGACAGAGGACAACAAATTCATCCAAGGAGCCTATATACATTACACTCTGGATATCACCGGCGTTACCGAAAACGATGAAGGCGTTTATTATACGCGTAACGAAAAGGGCGATTTTGAGATAATTCCTTTTGCGCAAACTGAAATCGAAAAAGATCCGGTTGCGGATTACTGGTATTACGGACCGATAAGAAACAAGGCAGCGCTCTGGACCAGGCCTTATTATGACGGAAGCGTTGAGGATTATCTCATCTCCTATGTCCATCCGATCTTTATGGGTGATACTCCCGTTGCCATCATCGGAATAGACATAAACTTCAAAGCCTTACTCGAATGGGTTGATTCCATGAGTTACCGCAAGACAGGCTTTATGTACCTTAAAGAAGCTGACGGAAGTGTTCATTACCATGTTGAAGATCTCGGCAAAGAATATCTGCACGGTGACGAAGACGAACGCATCGTAGAAAACGAAAAGCTTATGGAGTCGGAATCAACGGATAATAAACTGATACGCTATAATTTTGAAAATAAAGACCGTGTAATGGCTTTTGTGACTCTTCGCAACGGCATGAAATTCGTGCTGTGCGATGATTATGACAGCATCTACAGCGAAAGAAACCATGCGATAATTCTGATGATCTCCGTGTCAGTTGTTCTGACTATCGTGCTTACCATTGTGACAGCCGTAACGGCATCCCGCATCACCGACCCTCTCAGAAAACTCACTTCTGCCGCAACCGAGATAAGCGCCGGTGATTATGATGTTGTGCTTCCTCCCGAGAAGAACAACGAGGTAGGCGAGCTCTCCAAAGCCTTCAGACTGGCGGTGGATAAAATACGTGCAAGGGAAGAAGACAATATGGCGCTAGTCGCTGCGCAGAACCAGCGTATCGAAAAAGCTGCCGAGACGCTTAAAAAGCAGAACGGAGACATTAATGTCCTCAAGAATCTGGCTTATGTTGATTCTCTCACAAAAGTTAAAAACAAGACTGCTTATGATGACACCACCGCTTATATAAACGAGCAGATCAAAAACGGCGTGGCCGAGTTTGCGGTCATAATGTGCGATCTGAACTACCTTAAGCTGATAAATGACAATTTTGGCCATCAGGCGGGAGACCGGGCACTTAAGCGCGCGGCCGAGCTTCTTTGCGCGGCATTTCCGATGAGTTCGGTCTTCAGGATCGGCGGAGATGAATTTGTCGTGATCCCGTCAGGTATTGAATATGCAAGATTTGACGATCATCTCCGCAAACTGAAAAAAATGCTCGAAGAAGAAAGAGCTTCATCAAACGAGCTTGACAAACGCGTCTCTGTCTCGGTCGGAAGCGCTGTGTTTAACCATAAGGCCGACCGCTCATATCACGATGTATATGAGCGCGCCGACAAGATCATGTATGAAGAAAAGCAGCGTATTTATGCCCTTGACGGACATAACATGCGCAAGTGAAGTTGCGATGTATGAACTGCGGGAACGATCAAAGCATTACAAAAACGTTTCCTGCCTTTTCCCTGAATCTTTCGTCATGTTCAACAATAAGCATGGTAGGCTCGTACTCAAGGATCAGTTTTTCAATCTGCATTCTTGAGAACACATCGATAAAATTCAGTGGTTCATCCCAGATATATAAATGCGCGGGCGTTATCAGGCTTGCAGCTATCAGGACTTTCTTCTTTTGTCCTTCCGAGAACTCTTCCATGTTCTTTGCAAACTGTTCCCGTCCAAAGTCAAGCTGTCTGAGCACCGTAAAAAACAGGCTTTCGTTAAGATTGTTTACGTCACAGTACCTTTGCAGAGAGCCGGACAAAAAAGACGTGTCCTGACTGACATATGATATGATAAGACCGGATGAAACCTCGAGCTTTCCGGAAATGATAAGATCCGGGCTGTCTTTCTTTTGCATGATTGCCTTTAAAATACTTGATTTTCCGCATCCGTTCTCACCCGAGATAATGACTCTCTCACCGCGTTTTACCTGAAATTTAAGCCCCGAAAACAAATCCTTCTCAGCGCCCCTATACCTTAACGACAGCTCATCTGCATTTACAAGCACTTCCTTATGGTATTTCAACGGTTCAATTTTCAGATCCCGTATTCTCTCAATATCCTGCAGCAAGCCTTCTTTTTCTTCAATCTCACGGTCTATCCTCTGCTCGTAGGATTTGACGCGCGCCTGCATCTTTTTGGTTTTTGCGCCGATAAATGACCTTGTCGCGATGCTCCTGTCATGCTCCTTCACAGGATCGAAGCCTATTTTGGTGTTTTCGTTTTTCTCTGCCCATCGGCTGCTTCTGTCGGCAGCTGCCTTTAATTTGCCGATTTCTTTCAGATACTTCTCGTTTTCCGCCTGCCTGAAAGCATCTTTCTTTTCTTTGTTTTCCCACCAGCTTGAAAAGTTTCCGGCCTGCACTTCTATCGTAGCCCTGTTTAACACAAGTACGTGGTCACATACCATATCCAGAAGATCTCTGTCATGTGATACGAGGATAAAACCTTTTTTTGATGCAAAAAACTCTTTCACAACCTCTCTTGCTTCAGTATCCAGATGGTTGGTGGGCTCATCGATCAGCAGAAATTCATTTTCCGCAGCAAATAAAACCGCCAGCATCACTCTTGTCCGTTCTCCGAAGCTGAGTGTTCCAAAAGCTCTGTACAGACATTCGGGATCCATCTTGAGCTCATTCATCCGGATAAGCACCTGCCACATTTCAGCCTGAGGTTTCCATTTTTCAGAAAGCTCGGCGGCAGTTTTCATAAGATCAGGTCCGGATACCTTATACGGAAAGTAATCAAAGCATATTCCGGCCTTGATGCTGCCCCTGTATTCATATTTTCCCATAAAAAGATTTAGAAGCGTAGTCTTTCCTTTACCGTTTCTGCCGATAAGCCCCAGCTTCCAGTCTGTATCAATATTGAATGTTACATTTTTCAAAACATCATCTGCACTTCCGTCATAGGAAAATGTCAGATCATTTACTTGTATCTGTGCCATATCTGTCTCCTTTCGGTCTTTGGGTTGTTTTATGGCACAAAAAAATCTGCTCCATACCAAAGCAGACTACACGCACAAATGAAGACAAGGCATATGCCGAAATAACATAATATCATTTCCCGGGTCACTTCAAAATGAACATGATAATCTGATTCGGCACACACAAACAGACCCTTCCGGGCCATAACAATTTCGTTCGCATTTACCAGATCCGATTATCTTATTCTCATTTTTTCACCCGCACACTATCATGTGCCTTTCTTTTTAGTTTTCCTGATGATATCACATTTTTACGGAAATTGCAATTATTTTTTTATGCTAGGTCTTAAGAAAAGCCGCTTTCATAATAACTGATTACTTTCATTAAAACTGTTCTTATACAAAAAATCCCCTGCAAAAATTTGCAAGGGATTTTGAAGTTCCTGTTCTGATAAAAATTATCTCTTTGAGAACTGAGGAGCACGACGAGCTGCTTTTAAGCCGTACTTCTTTCTTTCCT
>DFFN01000122.1 GCA_002369525.1 Lachnoclostridium sp. UBA3775
GAACGTTGAACATCCTTCCGAGTGTATTAAGTCCTACAGGAACAGAAATCGGAGCACCCGTTGCCACTGCTTCCATGCCGCGGATAAGTCCGTCGGTAGGTCCCATGGCAATACAGCGTACGGTATCGTCTCCAAGGTGCTGGGCAACCTCAACCGTAAGGATTTCACCGTTTGTACGTTTGATCTTTACGGCATCGTTGATCTCGGGAAGCGCTCCTTCGGGAAACTTGATATCAAGTACCGCACCGATTATCTGTGTGATCTTGCCTGTTGTTTTTTCCATATTTTTTTCCTCTAAATAATGTTAAAACACTTCGTTTCACTCAGTGTTTTTTTGATTTTAATGCGCCAAGCGTCGCGCATACCGACTGTTGTAACCCCTAAAGGGCTTACAACATTAAATAATGTTAAAACACTTCGTTTCACTCAGTGTTTTTTTGATTTTAATGCGCCAAGCGTCGCGCATACCGACTGTTGTAACCCCTAAAGGGCTTACAACATTAATTTATAGCATTTGCTCCTGCAATGATTTCCGTAAGTTCCTGGGTGATAGCGCCCTGTCTTGCACGGTTATACTGAAGCGTCAGCTTGTCTATCATTTCCTCTGCGTTGTTTGTCGCATTGTCCATCGCCTGCATTCTTGCACCGTTTTCACTTGCAAGGGATTCAATCAGCGCGCCGTAAATCTCGCCGCTGACATATTTCGGCATTATGGCTGCGAGGGCATCCTCGGGGTTCGGCTCGTAATTCATAAGAAGGTTATCGATCTCGGTATCCTCGAATTCGTCCGTCGGTATCAGGCGCAGCATGGTGGGAATATGGGAAACGGTGTTTCGAAAGATCGTAAAGGCAACATATATCTCCTTTACCTCACCCTTCTCAAATTTATCCATCAGCATTTCCGCCAGATCTGACGCATCGGAATAAAGCGGTGCATTTATTATCTCGGAAAGGTCTTCCGTGATGCTAAAGCCCATTTTTCCCACTGCTTCGGCACCCTTCCTGCCCAAAGCATAGATAAGGGTATCCTCCGGCTTAAGTTTGCTGCCGGTGATAAGCTTTGCGACATTCTGGTTATAGCCTCCGGCTAGTCCTCTGTTCGAGGATATCAGAATCACCGCGGTCTTGCCCTGGGGATTGCCGTTCATATATTTTTTCTTGACGTCGGCATCCGAACGGGAAAGCATCCGTGTTATCGTATCATAAAGGTTTGAAAAGTACGGTTTTGCCTCTTCTGCACGAAGCTTTGCCTTCTGCAGCTTAACGGTTGAAACCAGCTTCATCGCCTTTGTGATCTGACCGGTGCTCTGTACGCTTGCCCGGCGTCTTTTTATGTCTCTTGTTGAAGCCATTAGTTAAACTCTTTCTTGAAGCTCTCTATAGCCTTGATAAGTATCTTCTCGGTCTCCTCGCTGATAACCTTTTCCGTCCTGATGGACTCAAAGATCTCGGGATGCTTTCCGGAGATATATCCCATCAGTTCATTTTCGAAACGTGTAACCTCGGATGTGGGTATATCAAGCAGATACTTCCTGGTTGCGGCATAAATGATGACAACCTGCTGCTCTACAGGCATCGGCTTGTACTGGGGCTGCTTTAAGATTTCCCTGATCCTCTCGCCCTGAGCAAGCTGGTTTCTTGTATTCTCATCAAGATCCGAACCGAACTGGGAGAATGCAGCAAGCTCACGATACTGTGCAAGCTCGATACGTATGGGACCGGCAATTTTCTTCATGGCCTTTATCTGAGCGGAACCGCCTACTCTCGATACCGAAAGACCTGCGTTAACGGCGGGTCTGAAGCCGGAGTTGAACATTTCCGTTTCAAGATAGATCTGACCGTCGGTGATCGAAATTACGTTGGTCGGGATATATGCCGAAACGTCGCCTGCCTGGGTCTCGATTATCGGAAGTGCGGTAAGGGAACCGCCGCCGAGGGAATCGTTAAGTCTTGCCGCTCTTTCAAGCAGCCTTGAATGCAGGTAGAATACGTCGCCCGGATATGCCTCACGGCCCGGAGGACGCTTAAGAAGCAATGAAAGCGTACGGTATGCCACTGCGTGCTTTGAAAGATCGTCATAAACAACAAGCACGTCCTGACCGTTCTCCATCCACTCCTCGCCGATAGCGCAGCCGGAATAAGGTGCGATATACTGAAGCGGTGCAAGCTCTGATGCGGTAGCGGCAACGACTGTCGTATAGTCCATTGCGCCGTACTCGGTCAGGGTCTTAACTATAGAAGCAACGGTAGATGCCTTCTGGCCTATTGCTACATATATACATTTAACATTTTCATTTTTCTGATTGATGATGGTATCGATCGCGATCGCTGTCTTTCCGGTCTGACGGTCTCCGATGATAAGCTCACGCTGTCCGCGGCCGATCGGAACCATCGAGTCGATTGCCTTGATACCTGTCTGAAGGGGAGTGTTAACCGACTTACGGGAAATAACACCGCTTGCCACTCTCTCTATCGGGCGGAATTTTTCTGCAGCGATGGGTCCCTTGCCGTCTATGGGCTGACCGAGGGCATTTACTACCCTTCCGAGCATTCCGTCGCCTACGGGCACCTCAACCACCCTGCCGGTTGTCTTTACGGTGTCACCCTCACTGATGTTTCTTCCGTCTCCGAGAAGTACGGCACCGACATTGTCTGCCTCAAGGTTAAGTACCATGCCGTAAATTTCCCCGGGAAATTCAAGCAGCTCACCCTGCATTGCCTTTTCAAGTCCATGGACTCTGGCAATACCGTCGGCAACCTGGATAACGGTTCCCACATCGGTTACCACAAGCTTGTCAGAATATCTTCTGATCTGTTCCTTGATAACCGAACTGATTTCTTCGGGTTTCAGATTCAAAACAGTTTACCTGTCCTTTCTATTATTGTCACGAAGCTCCGAACGAAGGAGCTTAATTTTTGTATCAATCGTATTGTCCAGTATTCTGTCACCGAGCCTCACTCTCATGCCTCCGATAAGCGACTTGTTCGTGGCGTAGCTCATTTCCAGTGACTTATAGCGGGTAGTTGCAATGATCTTAGCCTCAAGCGCTTTTTTGATGCCGTCCGATAAAGGAGCCGCGCTCTCAACATAAACCATGGCGATCCCCAGCTTTTCCTTGGCGCCCGAAATGACATATTCGAGGACACCGCGAAGCTGTGTTTCCCTGCCGTTGCGAAGGAGCATAACTATAAGCCCTACCATATCGGGCAGCAGTCTGCCCTCAAAGCAGTTCCTTACAAACTGCTCTTTTTCCTCAAGACCGATCTTCGGGCTCGCAAACAATGTGGGAAGCTCCGGGGTTTCGTCAAAAATCTTAAGGAGCAGCTTTGCCTCTTCAAGATATTCCTTTAAGGTCTCATCATTGTCCGCAAGTTCAAGAAGAGCCTCTCCGTATCTTTCGTTCACTACTGCCATGTCGATTCACCCATTCCGTCGATAACTTCCTTTGCGAGAGCCTCCTGCTTTGCCTCATCCATAGATTCGGAAACGAAGCGGCCGGCCATTACGGAAGCAACGTCTATGATCTCCCTGCGGACATCGTCCTTGGCCTTTTCTCTCTCAAGCTCGATCTCTTTTTCGGCCCTGTTCTTTATCCTTACAGCTTCGGCTTCCGCATCTGCAACCATCTTCTCATGCTGCTGCATGGCCTTGATCCTGCCCTCTGCGATTATATAGTCCGCATCCTTGTGGGCATTGTTAAGCTTGGTTTCATATTCAGCCTTGAAAGCGGCGGCTTCTTCCTTTTCCTTTGCCGCATCCGCAAGGTCTCCTACAACCTTTTCCTGTCTTCTTCTTAAAAGGTCCCTGGCGGGATTGAATATAAGATAGGAAAGAAGGAAGAACAGAAAGAGCATTGCACAGGCCGTTATCAGCACATCGACCAGAAGCTGCGCATCGAGTCCGAAAACTCTTCCGCTCATGGATTCATCTTCTGCCGCAAGGACAATAGATTGTATTTTATATAAATTATTCAAAATCCTGTCCTCCTGTTTCTGACCCCGGAATTATTTTACAAGGGGGTTTGCGAAACAAAGAATAATAGCGATAGCGAAGGAGTAAAGACCTGTTGTCTCCGCTACGGCCTGACCGAGAAGCATGGTACCCATGATCTGTCCTCTTGCGCCGGGATTGCGTCCTACTGCCTCTGTACCTTTACCTGCAGCATAACCCTGGCCGATACCGGGGCCGAGACCTGCGATAAGAGCAAGGCCCGCACCTATGGCTGAGCATCCTTTTACAAAGTTCTCGTTGAAAATCTCATTCATTTTATTTACCCTCCGGATAATATTTTTTATTCTTCAAAGTTGTTCGAAATGAACACCATTGTTAACATACAGAAAACGTAGGTCTGGATGCAGCCCGAGAATACATCGAAATATATGTGGAGCGCACCCGGCCAGAACCAAAGGAGCACCTTCGGAAGCAGCCCGTAGATAAGAGCCATCAGTACCGTACCGCTGAGGATGTTGCCGAAAAGACGCAGAGACATCGAAAGCGGGGTTGCCAGCTCGCCGATGATATTGACCGGCGTAAGCGGCCAGGGCTTGAAAAGACTTGTGATATGGCCCATCTTCTGATACCTGAAGCCCGTGATGTGGATCAGGAAGAAGGTGATCAGCGCAAGCGCAAAGGTCGTACCGTAATCCGCCGTCGGCGGTCTCAGTCCCATCAGACCCGACAGGTTGCATACAAGTATGAAGGCAAAGAGCGAACCGATGTAGTTCGAGAAGCCCACGCCCTTAGGACCCATGCCCGAGAGCACCATACCGTCTATCTTTTCTACCGCAAGCTCGAGGATGTTTACGAACATCGAAGGCTTTTCGTAGGGGTTGGCTTTTTTTAGAGCCCTGTTTGCGATCAGCGCAAAAACAGTAAAGAAAATCAGAATGATCACAAGGCTCACGTGAGTCGTTGTCAGCCAGAAGGTATGGCCGAAAAGCTTATATTTCAGAAATCCGTCCACGCCGATATTTACATCGGACGATGCCAGAAACGGTGCAAGTGCACCTTCAGTTAACATTTACTTTACCTCCTTTTGGAATTTCATTACAAGCGGTGTGAGGTAAGCAGAAAGCTTTATGGCAAATATCTGCGCCAGAACGCCGTAGACCGCGGAGCCTCCTACAAAGAAGCATACCGCAGCACCGCCGACGCCGACTACCAGAAGCCTTATCCTTGCATCCTTCTTCATCGTTTTCTCGGCAGTTTTTTCATCAAAATTCAAAACCTCCCTCACGCTGAGGTTGAGGCTTTTTATATAGTAACAGCCGGTTATCACTCCGACGAGTATGCCGGCGGCATATTTCAGTCTGTCATGAAATATCAGTTCCCCTATGACAAGAAAAACGGCACTGACAAGAAAAAAAGCTATGTAGAGCGATCTTAAAGTCGCCGCAGCCTCCCTTATGCCCTCTGTCTCCTCTCGGGAACCGGGCTCGATGATGTGGACGGGTATCTCCTCCTCTTCATCATCCTCCCTTTCAGGCTCATGAAGACCGCTCATCTCGGCAAGTATGCCCCTGCTCCTTAGAGACGCAAACTTCTCAAGTTTTTCCTCATAGCTCGGACCGTCACCTTTTTTCATCAGCTTCCTTCTCTTTTTGCTCCTTCCACTTTCTGAACTCCTCTTCGGCTCTTTGCCTTCTGAGTTCGGCTTCGGTGGGAGGTGCCTGTTCTGACGGCTCTGGGTCAGCCGTATACTTTTTTACGGTCAGATAGACATTGCGGTAACCTGCGGCAATACCGAGAGCGATTCCCACAAGAATCAGCCAGCCGGCATTAAGCCATTTGCCCAGCAGATAACCGGTTACGGTGCCTATCGCCACGGCAGCTATCATCATGATGCCTATCTGCAGGACCAGAAGAAGAATACTGATCTGTTCGTTCTTTCGCTTTTTCATGAGACCATCCCTCTCATACTGTCCGACAGCCGCCATAACAACAATCTTTTATATGATACCACAAATCAAAAAAAAATTCCATAGGAAATTTATATTTGCGCCACTTTTTTATGAGCAGCATCCTTAACTGAAAAAAGCGATGAATTATCACCGCTTTTTCCTTAATTAAATCCCCATATTTTGAATATCATTTGGCTTTATTCTAACATAAAAAGTGCACCATAAATGCACCAAAACGCAAAAAAATTCTTTATATTTATTGACTTTTCTTTATAATACCATTATAATACAAATGGTTTTGAAAACCATGTTACATAGTTAAGGAGAATCAAATGGACAAAGAATACAATAAAAGCATGTATCTGGTTTTAAGCCAGTCCGGCTCTATTGTTTCAAAAATACTTAAAGTCATAACGAGAGCGCCCTACAATCACGTATCGATCAGTCTTAACAAAAACCTGAAACCGATGTACTCATTTGCAAGGGTGCGCCCCTATAATCCCGTTATCGGCGGCTATGTTGCCGAATCCGCAAACCGCGGTACGCTGAAGCGTTTTCCCGACACCAAGGTTATAGTCCTTGAAATAAAGCTTACAGCCGACCAGTTCAAGGTCATCAGGCACAGGCTTCGCAAAATGCTTAAGGAACGCAAACGCTACCGTTACAACTATCTCGGCCTTTTCCTTGCAGCGATAAATGTTCCTTACAAGGGGCACAACCGTTACTATTGCTCGGAATTTGTCAAGGAAGTGCTTGTTGACAATCAGGTGCAGGGCTATACCGAGCTTGACGGCATCGTTAAACCGATACAGTTCCTCGGCTATCCGCATGCCAAGGTTATCTACCACGGAAGGCTTAATGATTATACAGCATAAAAAACAACCGGGAAGAAAATCTTTCCGGTTGTTTTTCTGATATCTTTACTCTCTCTTTTTTAATCTTTACAGGGCATATCAGCCGATCACATCATTATCCTTGATATACTTAACAAGCTCGTCAACCTGGCAGAATGCAAGAGCCACAACGGTATCTGCTGCACCGTAGTAAACAGCGATACGGCCTGTCGCTGCATCATAGAGTGTTGCGCAAGGGAAGCAAACGTTGGGAACGTCGCCTACGCACTCGTAAGTGGTTTCGGGATGAAGGATGAAGTTCCTGCAACGGTGAAGAACCTTCCAGGGCTCGTTCTTGTCAAGGATTGCAGCGCCGATCTGATAGATCATGCAGTTGCAGGTCTGAGCAACACCGTGATAGATAAGAAGCCATCCTTCGTCAAGCTCGATGGGGATGGGGCCTGCTCCTACCTTGGTCCATGCCCAGCCCATGGGCTCGAGTACATGATGATGTTCTCCCCAGTGGATCATATCGGGTGACTGTGAGATGAAAATGTCACCGAAAGGAGTATGACCGTTGTCCGAAGGTCTTGAGAACATTACATAGTTGCCGTTGATCTTCTTGGGGAAAAGAACTCCGTTACGGTTGTAGGGAAGGAATGCATTGGGAAGTCTGTAGAACTTCTTGAAATCATAGGAATATGCAACGCCGATGGTCGGTCCCTTCCACTTTTCAAACTGTGCGCACCAGGTTACATAGTACTTATCTTCGATGAGGCAGACTCTGGGGTCATAACCGTCTGCGTTTCCTACGCACTCTCCGGTCTTCTCATCGTAAAGCTTTAAAATATCGGGCTCGATGTCCCAGTGAATAGCATCGTTACTCTTTCCGAGATACAGATGTGAGGACATATTGAGGTCATCACTTCTGAATACGCCGACATATGCTCCGTCCTTTGCAACAACTGCCGAATTGAAAACGCTGTTAGCTGTAGGGATTGCATGTCTGTCGATGATGGGGTTCTGGCTGTAGCGCCACATTACTTCTCTTGATCCTGCCGGCTTATCCTCCCAGGGCATGCCGGGTAAATTGCTACCGATAATCATATTAACCTTCTCCTTTACTTTGGATAAAAATATTTTTCTGCGTTTTTCCGCATTCAGTGATTTTACTATAGCATTTCAGCAAAAAATTTGCTATAATGACGATGTAAAAAAATCGTATAAATCTATTTTATTTAAGAAAGGGGCCGGCATGGGAAAATTATTTGAATACATTGACACTCTGAAACTGCCTTACGAGGCATTTATCTCTTTACCTATATATGATACCTTCCCTGTGAGGTCCCACTGGCATTATTACATGGAAATCATAATAATGCTTAAAGGAAAGGTAAACGTAGAGTGCAACGGCGATAATTATGTTGTTTCAAAAGGCGATATTTTTGTCTTCTGTCCGAAGGTTATCCACTCGATAACGGCTTACAACAATGAGGATTTCGAATACGGCGTAATGAAATTCGATATCGGCAAGCTGAATGTGCCCGGAACCACGACTCCGAGCCTCCGCCAGCTTTTTGAAGGAGCCCAGACCTCAATCTCTCCCGCCCTCTATTTTCCAAAGGGCGAAACCGATTTCAGAAAAATGCACGAGCTGTTTGAGACCTGCCGCATGGAAGTGGAAAATCCTTCCTTCGGCTATGACCTTGTGCTCCATTCAACCACCTGCCTTTTTCTTATGGAGCTTATCAGGGTATTAAGGGACCGGGGATTTAACACCGATGCGGCCGTTACAGGCTCAAGCGGATATGTGACTATAGATACGATAAGCGAATATATAGACCTTCATTCCTCGGAGCATTTAAGCGCCAACGATCTTGCCGAAATGTGCGGCATGAGCTACTCCTACTTTGCAAAAAGCTTCAAGCAGATCTACGGCAGAAGCACCAAGGAATATATTGAATTTGTCAGGGTTTCCAAGGCCGAAGACCTGTTGCTTTTCACCGATTTCGACCTCACCTACATTTCGCTTGAAACCGGCTTTTCGGACTGTTCGCATCTGATCAAGGTTTTCAAAAAGTGGAAGGGCGAAACCCCGAAGCAGTACAGGCTCAAGAAGAAGGCCCGCTGACCTTGTTAATTTTTTTCAGCCGGTCCAGCGTGTAATCGCGCAGTATGATCTCATATACCGTTTCCCTGCCGTAGTTTTCCAGGAACTTGTCGGTTTCGTTTTCGGAATAATCATATGCCGCAAGATACTTTCCTATGTATCTGTTAAATACCGCATCGTCGACGCTCAGCTTTTCTTCCTTTGCGACGGCGTCAAGCGCCAGCTCCTGCTTGATGGAAAGCTCCGAGTAGTCCATAACGCTCTTCTGAAAGCTTTCAAGGTCAGGGTAATCATAATATTTCGTCGCGAGATCGGTGATCGTTTCATACTGGTCGTAGAGCACCACCATCTGGGCATAGTACTTCATGTTCTCGTTGTAGCGTTCTTTAACCGCTTTATCAAGATGCTTAAAGCTGCAGACCGAAAGCAGGGCGTCAAGAACCGCCTGATCCACCTTTTCGAGCCTCTTGTCATCGGACAGGCTTTCGTCGATGCCGTCAAGCACTATCTCAAGGCAAGTATAATCGCCAAGGCTTATCTCAGGCTCCTTATTGTCTCCCCGCTTTCTTGTCAAGACTGACAAAAGCACTATCATAAGCCCCAG
Source organism: Lachnoclostridium sp. UBA3775 (assembly GCA_002369525.1). Classification (GTDB taxonomy): domain Bacteria; phylum Bacillota; class Clostridia; order Lachnospirales; family Lachnospiraceae; genus UBA3775. The sequence goes on from DFFN01000122.1 coordinate 9,449, forward strand.
CAGGACAAGTGCCAGAACTGCGGGCAGGACAGTGCTTTTCTTTTTATTTTCTTTTTTTTCTATTATTTTTCTGCTCAAGCTATTTTACTTCCTCGGCATATTTGGCAAACATTTCTTTTTCGACATATACTGTATAAATATATTCCTTCAGGCTTCCCTTGCCGAAAATGGTTTCATAATTCTCCTCGAAGGCATCCACAGTGTCAAAATCGTAGTTTACGGCATATTCTCTTGCCATATCCTTGTATTTTTCATCACTGAGGACTATATTTTCTTCTTTTCCGATGAGCGCAAACACCAGATTGCTCTTAACATACAATCCGGCCTCATCCTTCATGTCGGCTTCAAACATTTCAAGAGAACCGTAGGCTGATTTAGCAAGCTCTTCAAGTGTGGTATTGTTCTTTGCGGCAGCATCCTCATACTGCTTATGAAGCATGTTATAATGCTCCTCGGTTTCTGCGCTGAGGTCAGCAAATTCGCTGCCGTCGACCACCTGCCTGACATAGGTATTGATCTGCTTGGTATTGTATTCGTCCTCAGTCTGCGCGGGATTGTTTGTGAGATACTCCTTTAAATAGGCATAGGCTTCCTCTACGCTGTCCTTACCGAAAAGCTGCTTTGCGGCATTTTCGGTGTTTAAGGGGATGCTTCTAAGAAAATAATTAACGGTAACGGTAAAGACCGCCCTCTTGCCGGCAAGGGCTCCGGCATCAGTATTTGACTTTGGAATGTCAACCTCAACCTCGAACTTTTCACCGACCGTATGGCCTATAAGTCCTTCATCAAAACCCTCGATGAAATCTCCCGAACCGAGCTTAAAATCATAGCCCTGCTTGTTTACACCGTCGATCGCAACGCCGTCGACATAGCAGGCATAGTCGATATTTACGGCATCATCCTTTTTTATGGTATCCGTGCTTCTGCTCTCGTCCTTTTCAAAGGCGGTCATGCCGTATGCGGTGTATACCTGTATGAGCTTCTGGTAATAGTCCTTAACAGCCTCTTCGGTGACATCGGTGGTGTACTTATGATAGGAGAAGGTTTTGTAATCTCCTATTTTTATCACCTTCTCCTCCGCCGCCTTGTTTCCGGCCTCCGTATTCTTCTTTTTGCTCCTGTTTTTTAAACCGAGGACCGCCACTATCGCAATGATAAGTCCGACAACAACCGCGGTAAAAATAATCGCAGGCACCGGCGAAGGCTTCCTCTTTTCGGGAGCATGCTCTTTAAAAGCACCGCCGTCCTTCGACGATTCCAAAAACTCTTCTTTCACTTTCTTCTCACTCATTTCTTTCCCGGTTAGTTCCTGGAATTGCTCCTGAACTTCTTTCTCTCTTTTTTGTTTTCATACATAAGCTGGTCGGCCGCAAGCATCATTTCGTCTATCGCAGCATCGCTGTCAGCCTTTGTAACGCTTATTCCTATGCTTCCGGTAACCGTGTAAGGCTTGCCTGAGGTCTTGTTGAAATTGTCAAGATACGCAAACATCTGCCCGGTATATTCTCTGGCTCTCTTGTTTCCGTCCTCGGCAATTCCGGCGATCACAAACTCGTCGCCGCCGAATCTTGAACATATTTCATGCTCGTTTGCGGCTGAGATCATCGCCTCACCGAAGGTTTTAAGCGCAATGTCTCCTTCGGAATGTCCGTATTTATCATTTATGCCCTTAAGATCGTCCATATCGATACTGATTATGAAAAGCTCCCACTTCTTTTCGCTGCATTCAAGTATCATGTGCTTTATGGAATTATAAAAGCCTCTTCTGTTGTAAACCTTGGTGAGATGATCCTTTACATAGAGCTCCGCCAGCATATTATTGGCTCTTTCAAGAAGCACATTGGAATTCATCAGGCTTTTCTTTGCTCTGTAAACTCCGAGGGAATTTCCGAGAGCATAATTCAGCATTACTATCTTGTTGAAGAACATCGGTCTCGGATCGACACGCGAAACCACATAGCCGTAGAAATCACCCGAAAAATGAAGCGGGAACACAATTACGGGAAGGTCGGTCTGAAAATTATCGCACATATCCTTGTACATGTTCTTTGACCTGAAGAATCTCTCGAAATTGCGGCTTCCAATCCATGCCTGATAGAAAACATAATAAGCGTTACCGTCGGCTTCATCACCGTCCGGCCTGAGCGGAAATTCAAAGAAATCCGATATTCCCGTATCAAGCGCGATATAGGAATCGGTAAAAGCGTATTTATACAGAATATTGCAGATCTCCGTCAGATTTTCGGCATTTGATATTTCCGCCTGCATTTCATACATGTTTACCTGATATAACTGATTCTCACGGTTTCTGTCAAACATTTCAAAAACAGCGTCGGCGGCAAAATGATACGATGTATTGAGTACACAACCGCAGGACTCTGACTTTTTGAAAACATAAGGTATCGTATATTTTTCTTCCCTGCGTTTTCCGTCAAGCCAGTCAAGAACCATATCAACAAGGTATTCTCCGACCATGACCTCATCAATTTCGCAGGTCGTGATCTCGGGTTCATGCCAGCGTGCCCTTTCGATACCGTCCATACCTGTAACGATCACATCCTCGGGAACCTTGTACCCTCTCTCCATCAGCATGTTTGATGCAACAATAGCCATGGCATCGTTGGCGCATATCAGGGCGTCCGGTATATTGTTATCCTCGAACATCTGCTTCATGGCCGCCTCGGCAGGCACTTCCCAGAATCCGCCGTAATAAATGTTACGTTCGTCCACCTCGCGGCCGTTTTCCTTCATTACCTTTCTGAAAACGTTCTCCCTGCCCTTCGAGAAGTCATTGTCCTTTATTCCTGCCATGAAATTGATCTTTTCCGGCCTGTGTTTCTCAATAACATGGCGGCACAGGTCTTCAAAAGCGGAAACATAGTCAAAGTTTATATCGATGCAGCCGTCCACATGCCTTTCAAGCATGAATACGGGGATGCCGGCTTCAGCCGCCCCTTTGGAAATGTAACCGAGGATGTTTTCATCCTTGATGATCTCCGAGAAGCAGATGACTGCATCAAAATCATCATAATTTATATTCTTAAAAACATTTATATCGCCCGTATAATTTGCATTTTCGGTAAAGAAGCCGGTCGAAGCAGCAAAAATAACCTCTTTAATGCCACGTTTAACTCCGGCATTATAGAGGTTTATCAGTCTGGTGACAACCAGTTCCTCGGTTGCATACGCAGTACAAATTGCTATCGTTATGGAATCCTTTTCCATACACTTCTCCTTAAAGCATCTTTATCTTTCGCAAAACTATCACACTGATGAGACACAGGATAAGGATTATCCCGCAGATGATCTCAAAACCATAAGCTATCGCAGAAAGCGGCACCCAGTCGCTGTTAACGTTCATTCCGTAAAGTCCTGAAATGATATTCGGGATCGACATTACTATCGTGATGGCTGCCAGATATTTCATGACGGTATTGAGGCGGTTGCTGATCACCGTGGAAAGCAGGTCCCTGGTACCGTTCAGTATGTCTCTGTATATGCTTGTCATTTCAATAGCCTGTTTGTTCTCAACTATCACATCCTCAAGCAGTTCCTTGTCCTCGGGGTACTGCCTGATTTTCCCGTAACGGGTCAGCCTCTCGATTATGGCCCCGTTGGCACGAAGCGAAGTCGCGAAATAAACGAGCGTGGATTCAAGCTCATGCAAAGCAATAAGATCCCTGTCTTCCGTATTATCTCCGACTCTTGATTCTATCTCTGTTCTCTTTTTATCTATTACGCGCAGATTGTTCTGGTATACCATGCAGGTCTTATGCAGTATCTGATAAACAAAACGCATCTGCTTCTTGGTGGAAAATTCCTTTACGCTGTTTTTTACAAAATATTCAAGCACCGGGGTGTCCTCGGCGCAGATGGTTATTATCCAGTTTTCGTTTATGATCATACTGAGAGGTATTGTGGTGTAATTATCCTGATCATGCCTTACTTCGGTTGTCGGAATATCGACAAGTATAAGGGTATAGTCGTCATTGCTGACATCTACTCGGGAGCTTTCCTCATCATCCATTGCAGCTCTGATATCCGCGATATCAACCTTGAATTTTCCGGCAAGCGCCACGCTTTCCTCATAGCTGGGGGCAACAACCATGACCCAGCATCCCTGGTCAAACTCATCAATTTCATGAATTTTACCGTTTTCGGTTCTATAGTATTTAATCATGGCTTAACCTCTCAACAAAAACTTCCACCTAATACTATATAATACTATTCTTACTGAATTATGTCAAGTTTTTAGATAATTTTTTAGACCTGTCAGCATATTCTGGGAAGTCCTTCACCGGCCAGGGCTCCGAGGCTTATTTTTGCGCCGATTCCGGTTTCAAGTATAAGCCTTCCGCCGTCTTTGCCTGCATTTACCCTGCCGATAACCGCGGCATTTTCACCGTATTTCAAGCTTTTTATCAGTCCGAGAGCCTTTTCGCAATCCTCTTCCGGAAGTATTATTACCATCTTTCCTTCACAGCCCATGTAAAGCACGTCGAGTCCGAGCATGCCCGCAAAGGCCTTTACGGTTTTATTTATGGGAAGGCTTTCTTCCTTTATTTCCATCTCGCACTCCGAGCCCTCTGCCATCTCGGAAAGAACCGTAGCCAGCCCGCCTCTTGTCACGTCACGCATTGCATGTACATCAATGCCGTTTTCGATCAGGCCTGCAGCTATGTTATTAAGCGGTGCTGTATCGGAAAGTATCCTGCCCTCTCCTTCAAGCCTTGCGGAAAGGACAGATGCGTGATGGTCTCCCAACGTACCGCTTACAATTACAGCATCACCGGCTTTTATTCTCTTAAGCCCCGGGATTTTTTCATCCGGAAGGCTTTCCGGAAAAACACCGATTCCGGAAGTATTTATGAAAAGTCCTCCGTTTCCTTCCACCACCTTGGTATCACCCGTGACTATCTTTACTCCGGCTTCCCGGGCGGTTTCCGCCATGCTTTTTGCGATTCTTTTCAGCAGTTCAAGTTCCATTCCTTCTTCGATTATAAACGAAGCGCTGAGATACTTCGGAACGGCACCTCTTGTGCAAAGATCGTTAACTGTTCCGCAGACGCAAAGGCGTCCGATGTCACCCCCGGGATATACCAGAGGTCTTACAACAAAAGAATCCGTCGTAAATGCAAGTCTTTTGCTTCCTTCAACGACGGCGGCATCTTCCATCTTATCGAGGATCTCGTTTCCGTAGGATGCTTCAAAGACTTCCCTTATCAGCCTGCCTGTAAACACTCCTCCGCTGCCGTGTGACATAATTATTTTTTCATTCATATTTAATCCTGTCATTTTTTTACAAGCTGGGAAAACTCTATCATGCCCTCATCCCAGTTTATGAGTATGACCCTGCTTTCATTCGAACCGAGTCCTGAGTTAAAATATCTGTTGGACGGGTAGATAACGTAGGTATTCTTTTCATGTTCGAACCAGAAATCCTCATCGCACATGAAGTGCTGTCCGTTTATCGTATAGTCCTTTCTTTCATAATATGAAAGGGTTTTTGCGCTGTATGAATCTATCAGGCTGAAACTTAAGTCATCCTTTGTCAGATTTTTTCTGTCGAGAAATTCGAGCCACTGTTCCGATTCCGGATCCATTTTAAAACGCAGTGAAGTCCAGTTTGATTTTTTATAGGCTTTAGTCTTGTTAACCATTTTAAAATCTTTTACTGCCATCGGCACCTGGTAATCAAGCGGGAAAAAAGCAGAATTATCGATCACCATGTCCGTATATCTGCAATATCTGTCATAGTCGTCCCTGTTCTTCGTTTTAAAGGATACCGGCATCATCATCATGTAAATAAGAAGTCCGAGAAGGGCACCCGACGAGACCAGGTTTCTCCAGAATTTTTTCGGATATCTGCCTTTCTTTATCCTGATCACATCAGAAATAAGAATCGTCATAAATGCCAGCGTAGCAAGAGCAAAGGTCCAGATATGAGTCATTGCGAAAAGCACTCCCGACATAATGGAGAAAAAGGCATTGTAAATAATGCCGAACACATAATACACGGTCCAGCCCACGCTTTTGGCTTTCTTTTTGATCTTTTCGTTTACAGGCTCGGCCGGAAGTTCCTGATAATAAGGCGTGCCATAGGGCATCTGAGGGTAAGGTATTTCCTGTTGAGCCTGAGGATAGGGAGGCTGTCCCTGATAGTAGGGAGGCTGTCCCTGCGGGTAGGGTTGCTGTCCCTGTGGATAAGGCTGCTGACCCTGCGGATAAGGCTGCTGACCCTGCGGATATGAAGTCTGAGGCTTAGTCTGGGAATAAGGTGTTTGGGCCTGCTCCTGGGGGTAGGCAGTCTGAGGGTAGTCAGTCTGAGGCTGAGCCTGGAAGTAAGGATACTGAGCCTGAGGATAGGGAGCCTCTTGTTTGTCCTGAGGATTCGGTGCCTGTCCCTGAAAATATGTCAGCTGTCCCTGATAGTAGGGAACCTGCCCCTGTGGATAGGGATCCTGTCCCTGCGAATAGGGAGCCTGAGGCTGACCCTGTTCGTTCGGAGTCTGTTTTTTCTTCTCTTTATCTGCCATTGTTCCAAATACCTTTATTTTCTATTGTTTCACCGATTCCTGATCATAATAAGCCCTGCACGCACCTTCCGCAGAAACCATGCATGCACCCTTCGGCGACAGGGGAGTACATGATTTTTTAAACAGAGGGCACATATCCGGCTTGATTTTTCCGCATATCACGTCTCCGCAGCGGCAGGCCTCATATCTCGCCTTATCCTCGTTAAGTCCAAAGCTTCCGGCATCAAATTTCCTGTACTCTTCTTTTAAAATCAGACCTGAATTTCTTATATTTCCAATGCCGCGCCACACGCTGTCGCACTTTTCAAAAAATCTGTCCGTCAGTTCGGCGGCTTTTTTGTTGCCCTCATAATCCACTGCTTTTCTGTAGCAGTTTACAATAAAGCCTTCATTATCGTCTTTCCTGTCAAGTCCTTTGACAAGCTCATACAAAGCATCGACCAGTTCCTTTGCTTCAAAGCCCGAAACCGCAAATCCGCGCCCGAACTTTTTTGCCAGTATTTCATATTCCTTATAGCCTCTTACCGCACAGACATGGCCCGGTGCCAGAAAACCGTCAATACCGGCATCCTGGGCACAGAGCATGCCGACTGTCTCCGGCATGGTCTTAAGTGCCGAAAGAAGCTTTACATTCTCGATTTTCTCCTCCAAAGCCTCAGCCAGAAGCAGGGCATAGGCAGGTATCGTTGTTTCAAAACCCACCGCCGCAAATACAAAGGTTTTTTCGGGTTCCTTTCTTGCCATGTCAAGCATCTTAAGCGGCGAATACAGCATCTCTATCCTCAGCCCCCGCCCTTTGGCTTCACTGAGCGATTCCCTGCTTCCCGGCACTCTTAGCATATCGCCGAAGGAGCATACCACATTTTCTCCGGCAAGCTCTATCAATCTGTCGATATAGGAGCTCGGTGTCACACACACAGGGCATCCCGGTCCCGAAATCAACTCTATATCCGGCGATACAAGCTGTCTTAGCCCGCTTCTTGAAATCGCCGCCGTATGGCTCCCGCATATTTCCATTATGCGCAGATGTCTGTCATATTCCCTGAGATATTGCAGCTTTTTGTTTAAATCTGTAGCATCCATGAATTCATTCTTCCATCAAGGCCTTCGTTTCGCTAAGCTCCCTTGCATCTTTTTCGGTGACTTTCTGTATTATGATTCCTGCATGTACCAGTACATTGTCACCCTCTTTTACATCCACAAGGCCGCTTCTGACCTCATAAGAGAGTCCCTCAAAATCAACCACGGCCCTCTTTTCGCCGGCTTTGATCACTTTTCCAAGCTGTGCAACGCACATATATCCTTCCTCCGCAAATCAATGCATGAACACACCGAATTTAGCCGCATAATATATCTGTCCCAGGGTAATTCCGTCATCACCGGGCGGCAGCTGATGCGCCGTATATACTTTTTTTCCCTGCTCTGTAAAGGCTTTGATTGCAAGCTCGCTTAGAAGCCTGTTTGCAAAACAGCCGCCGGACAGTACTATGTTACCGGTCTTAACAGTTTCGCTCATTTTCACCATTAAGTCTGTAATCAGCTCATGGAAAAGCAAAGCCAGATATCCTTTATCCCTGTGCAAAAGCTTTTCTTTTACAAGTATTTCGATAATCTCAAGAGAACTTTGAGGTTTATATCTTTGCGCAGCTTCCCTGCACTTTGTCACGGCATCCGTCTTTCCTGCAGTCTTTAAAAACTTTCTTGCAGCATATTCCAGTTCGCAGGCACATTCGCCCTCGTAATGATTATATACCGCTATATCAAGAAGCGCCGATGCTGCATCAAAAAGCCTGCCCGCCGAACTCGAACAAGCCGAGTTCATCTCAAGCTTAAGAGCGGTAAATACAAGCTTTTCGCTTTCCCTTTCAAATAATTTATTATAGCAGAAAATATCCTCATCGGCAATACCCTCAAGCATGCCTCTTTTCCGCATTTCATAAATATATCCGGCCAGAGAAAGATTTG
>DFFN01000075.1 GCA_002369525.1 Lachnoclostridium sp. UBA3775
ATCGGCTTCTACGGCAAGAGCGGTTTCGACTACGCCGGTAAGTTCGGCATCCGGTATCATGATCTGCCGGAGGATGCTGATTCCTCGTTTTTTCTTTGTAAGGAACTGATTCCGGGATACCTTGAAGGAATCACCGGAGTTTATCAGACTCCGCAGGGTTATTATGTGAAGGATGAAGATGTGGAGGAATTTGATAAAGACTTTCCGCCAAAGGAAAAGCTGAGGCTTCCGGGACAGATCTTCTAAACAACTGAATTGGGCTGAGGGGAAGGGCTTTTCCCCTCAGCCTTATGTGTCGATTCTTACGCCGATGCATCCGCTAAGATGGCAGGAGAGAAACGCTTATCACAGGGAAGACGGCGTGCTGACTGATAAGGAATACGGTAAACCTATAACAATAGGTGATAACGTATGGTTTGCAGGAAATGTTACTATATGCGGTGGTGTGACGATAGGTGCCGGTTCGGTCATTGGTGCCGGAAGTGTAGTGACAAGAGATATTCCGCCTGACAGTCTGGCTGCCGGAAATCCATGCAGGGTTATCAGAAGCATTACGGAAAATGACCGAATCGAACTTTTATTCCGATTTATAATCGGTGCAAGATTTGGGAATGTGCCTGTTCTTAAGTCTGTACGAATTAAGACCGCCGGACTGCCGGCAGTTGTGTTTTTGTGCGGATTTGGGAAGGGGCATTTTTTATTAGAGCTGATAAAAAGGACCTTCTTTAAAAGACCAGGAGCATCCACAGTCCGGCTGTCGAACAGCGGGATAATTAAAAAGCAATTAAATTGCGCAGGGAATGGGAGAGCTGTGACAGTCTGCCGGCAGACGGTGAACGGCGGGGCAGGCTGCAAATCTGTCCCAGGGGATTTTCGTCTGTCGCGGAGATGAATGAGGCTATAATTAAGAATTTTAACGAGAGCGTCGGCTGGGAGGACAGATTATATATTTTAGGCGACGTTATGATGGGACCGGATATTGAGGCCTGCTGCAGGCTGCTTGGCAGGCTCCCGGGAGAGAAGTATATCATACGGGGGAACCATGACAGCGACAAAAAACTTTCTGCTATGGCGGATGTGGCAAACGTGAAGGTACTTGGGCTGGCGGAACTATATGAGTATGGTAAGCGGAAGTTTTATCTTTCGCATTATCCCACATGTACCGGGAATTTCAGCGTCACGGAGAAAAACGGACGTAAGTTATTTACCAAGCCGCTCGGGAGACAGGTGGTGAATCTGAGCGGTCATACTCACAGCAGGGAGCTTTGGAATCCTTTGACTCTGAGTTATAATGTAGCGCTTGATGCGCACGGAAATTTTCCTGTGAGCATTGAAGAGATTATCGAGGACTGCAGGAAGTTTTATGCCGCAAATAATTGTTTTGAACAGAAGGGATGACTTTTTATCCCGGGAAATCACGAGAATTATGACAGGCTTTTTAGCGATGAGTTCGAGACAAAAAGAATGGAACGGCGGCTTTGGTTTGCCAAAACGTCTTGTTTATAGTATAATAGTGAAATAAAAAACAATAATACACGATGCCCCCGAAGCTGCAAGGCGCGCGGAAGCTTTTCTGTGTGACAGCGGTTTTAAGGTCAGGCACGGTAAGCTGTGGGGAAAAAAGAATGCCTTTCGCACAGGGACTCCTTTGGAGAGGGCAGACGCGAAATCGCTAAGACTGCTAAGATAAGGTCCGGCTTGCCGTACAATATTTCCGCATATGAATGTTTAGCCCGGGGCGAGCTCGCGGCAAAATCAGGGTGTTACGAAGAGTAACAGCCATGTTACAGTTAGTCTCTTGCGTGTTACCGGAAGGTAGGGTTATGCTGAGACCACAAAATAAAACTGCCGCACGGCGGAGAAAGAAGAGGTCTCTATTATGACATTTGGAGAAAAATTAAAAGAAGCAAGAAAAGAAGCAGGATTATCACAGGAACAGTTTGCCGAGAAGATGGGAGTTTCCAGATCGGCAATAGCGAAGTGGGAATCAGACAAGGGTATGCCTGATGTAAACAATCTGAAGGCTATGGCACAGTTGCTTAATATCAGTGTTGATTATCTTCTTGATGAAGACGAAAAGCTGAGTTTTAATGAAACGAAAGAACCTGTCGACCTTGACTCATGCGTGGTAAGCGGGAAGTGCCGCGATAAAAAAGATGCGGCCTGCTTTGCAAAGTATGCGGATGCCGATGCGATATATCCGCTGACCCGCCGCAAAAAAATGAGCAAGGCGGAATGGCTGACTGACTTTTTCGCAGGCACCGGGATCATACAGGGCGCGGACTACCTGAGTAATTCTTCCGCGTATTATCTGGTTGAAAAGGGCAATAAACAGCTTATTGTACAGGTGACGTCGGACTTTATCATTTCCGCCGAGCTTGCAGGAAAGGTCGATCCAGGGAAGTTTGATTACGGAAAATATACTTTCAAGAAAGCGGCATACAGACTTAAATAAAGGGCAGGAATGGCCGCTGACTGAAAAAGATTGGAAAAGCACAACTTTTGCGCGGGGCTTGATATTGTGGGAGCGGTTTACAGGCTTGAAAGCGGAATTGTGGACTGGATTTTGGATGAAAAGGAGGCAAACGGAACGGAATATGACTGGTTTGTAAACGGGCATTTGCCGCCTTTTATGGAAAAACGGAAATGAAATTGAAGTATGGGCCCCGACCGGTAAAAAGGATTTCCATAGCTTGTTACACTTGAACAGGCAAGAAAAGAGGCGAAGGAAATCCGGAAAAAGCAGGCGAGGCTCTTTTTATGTCGAAAATTACTGCTGAGCGGACAGTTATACCATTCACGGTTCACAAAACATATAACCATTTCTGAAAACTAAAGAGTATCGGTAAAACCGGCAGCCGGAAGGCAGGCTTTTTATCCCCCTGAAAGGAAAAAGCAGGGGGATTTTTTGAAAAAACATCTTGACACGGTGTCAGAATATGTGTATAATCTAAATTGACACGACGTCAGAATAAAACATTTGGAGGACAGACATGCCAAAAGGATCACCGGAAAGAACCGCAGCAAGAAAAGAGGAGATCATAAGCGCCTGTGAGAAGCTTTATCAGACCATGAGCTTCAAGGACATTACGCTTAAAGAGATCGGAAACGAAACTTCATTCTCCAGACCGACGATATATAACTATTTCCAGACGAAAGAAGAAATTTTTCTTGCCCTTTATGAGCTTGAGTATGATCGCTGGAACGAAGAACTGACAGACATACTGAAGAATAACGAGACTCTTACGAAGGAACAGACAGCCGAAAAAATAGCAGTTTCCATAGCAAACAGGCGACAGCTCTTAAAGCTCCTTTCGATGAACAACTACGACATGGAAGCGAACAGCAGACCTGAGCTTCTTACATCCTTCAAGGTGGCTTACGGACAGTCCATGAAGAACGTATGCATGATCCTTACGAAGTTTTGTCCGGAAAAATCGGTTAAGGAGATCCAGGATTTCATATATGTTTTCTTCCCGTTCATGTTTGGAATATATCCCTACACTGCGGTAACTGATAAGCAGCGGGAAGCCATGAAACAGGCAAATGTGGATTATGTATATCAGTCCATTTTTGAGATAACAAATAACTGCCTTTTGAAGCTCTTGTAAATGCGGCAAAGGACATAAAAACAGAAAAGCAAAGGACACCGGTCAAGCTAAGCGAACGAAGCCGGCTTGGTGAGACTGTGTAAGAAACGAAGCGAAGGAGAAAAATAATATGGCAGAGAAAATAGTACAGACAGCAGGAAGAGACCAGCTTGGAGAATTTGCTCCGATGTTTGCGCATCTGAATGACGATGTGCTTTTTGGTGAAGTATGGAACGGGGGAGCCATTGATGTAAAACTCAGATGCATTATCACTGTAGTGAGTCTTATGGCGTCGGGAATTACGGACTCCTCTCTGTCCTATCACTTGCAAAATGCCAAGGCGCACGGAGTTGTGAAAGAAGAGATTGCGGCAATCATTACTCATGCTGCCATGTATGTTGGCTGGCCGAAGGCCTGGGCAGTATTTCGTCTTGCGAAAGAAGTATGGAATGAGGAAGTGCCGGAGCTGACCGAAAAGGACAGATACCGGAATTCAATTGCCTTTCCGATAGGCGATCCGAACCCTTACGGGAAATTCTTTGTCGGACAGAGCTATCTTGCGCCCGTTTCCACCGAGCAGGTTCCGGTATTCAATGTTACCTTTGAGCCGAGATGCCGAAACAACTGGCATATCCATCATGCAAAGAGCGGTGGCGGCCAGATGCTGATATGCGTAGGCGGACGCGGATACTATCAGGAATGGGGCAGAGAAGCCATAGAGATGACACCCGGCAAGGTCATAAACATTCCCCCGGAAGTTAAGCACTGGCACGGTGCAGCACCTGATTCATGGTTTTCTCACCTTGCGATCGAGGTCTCCGGAGAGGGGACAGGCAATGAATGGCTGGAAGCTGTATCGGATGAAGATTACAGCAAACTGAAATAGGAGGCGTGTATAATGAAGAAAAGGATATCGGTAATTGCGTCAGCCTTGCTGCTTTTAGTACTGACTGCATGCGGAAATACGGAAAGCTCATCTGTAAATAAAACTTCCGAGAGTGTAACCAATGATATTATAAAGGAGTCCGAAGCAGCGAATAATACCGAAAAGAAAACCGATCAGACAACGGCTGACGGATCCGAGTCAGGCATATCGAATTCGTCAGAGGATGGTAAGTCTTCGGAAAAGAAAGACGATGCAAATAAAAACGGCGGCACACTTGTTGTATATTTTTCGGCGACAGGAAATACCAAAGGAGTAGCCGAAAAGATTGCCGATGTCACAGGAGCAGATATCTATGAGATCAAGGCGGCCGAGGAATATTCGGACGCGGATCTTGACTGGAATGATTCCAAAAGCCGTTCCACCAGGGAACAGAATGATTCATCTGCAAGACCTGAGATCGGAAGCAGCGCCGTATCGCTTGACGGATATTCAACCGTCTATATCGGCTATCCTATCTGGTGGGGAGAGGAACCCCGCATCATGGATACCTTTGTGGAAAAATACAATTTTGACGGAAAGACGATGATCCCCTTCTGTACATCGAGCAGCAGCGGAATGGGCAGAAGCGGAAAGAACCTTGCGAAAAACGCGGGAAGCGGTAACTGGCTCGACGGAAAGCGCTTCGGTTCCGGAGCATCGGAGGATGAGATAAGATCCTGGATAGAAGATCTGCAGTAAAAGAAGAAATGCAAAGCAGGAGGATTGTCTTATGCAGGCAAAGCACAATATGATAATAAAGAGAACAGTGGATGTCTGTATGACCGTCCTTCTGTTATGCCTGATGGCTTATCAGGTGACCGGAGAAGTGCTGCATGAATGGATAGGGATAGGCATGACTGTGCTTGTGATCGTTCATCAGCTCCTTAACAGGAAGTGGTACGGCGCATTTTTTAAGGGCAAATACAATGCGTACCGCATCCTGACAATCGTAATCAACCTGGCCCTTTTTCTGTCTTTTGCATTGACAGCCTTCTGCGGTATGTCGATGAGCGGTCATGCTGTACCTTTTCTTTACGGGATGACAAAGATGACCTTTGCAAGGAAGATGCACCTTTCCATGTCTCACTGGGCATTTGTGCTTATGGGTCTGCATCTTGGAATGCATATCCCTGTGATGATCGCGAAGCTAAAGCTTGCGGATAAGCTGAGAACGGCCATATCGCTTTTGCTCTGCCTTGCGGCAGGTATCGGTCTTTACCTGTTTTTAAAGAGCGGAATACCGGATTATATGTTTTTCAAGGTTCCGTTTGCGTTTCTTGATTATGACAAAGCAGGAGCTCTTGTATTCCTTGAAAACATCCTGATGCTTGTATTCTGGGCTTATATCGGCGCGCAGGCCGCGCTGCTTTGCAGGCGTTCCGGAAAAAATTCCGGAGAAAAGAAGAATCCGCTGCTGCCGCTGATATTCATCATGGCAGCGGTAATAATCGGCCTTGTGATTACGGGACTGGTCAGAAAGTAGAGAGCAGCGATTTGTGATGGAATTATAAAATGGCTCGAAGTTAACGGTATCGAATAATAAGACGGAGGGGTAAATGAGTTTGTAAGAGGAGCAGATACCCGGAAGAGGCATACTGGCTCGGTAAGAACCTGCACTGAAAAATGTTGATTGTAAAAAAGGCCTTCAGAGCGACTGAAGGCTTTTTATATGCAGCGTTTTATATTACAACGATCGGAAGCCGACCTCCATAATACTAGTCAAAACATAACCATCGTCAAAAACTTTGATGGATTTATTATGATTATTGAAGTGATGACTTGAATGTTTCTGCTTTATATATTATGATTTAATGTACGTAAGAATAATATTCGTGTCGCAACACCACAAACGGAGGTATTCCTAATATGAAAAACAGGGAATTTCCTGAAAAAATACGGACCGGGCAGCCCGAAAACATAGAAGTGCGGGGCGCCAGGGTTCATAATCTGAAAAATATAGACGTTGACATCCCGCTGTACGGCATAACCGGGATCGCAGGAGTGTCCGGCTCGGGAAAGTCGTCGCTTGCGCTTGGCGTCGTATATGCCGAGGGGTCAAGGAGGTATCTTGAGTCGTTATCCACTTATACGAGAAGACGTATGACCCAGGCGGCAAGGGCTGATGTTGACGAAGTTCTGTATGTGCCGGCGGCGCTTGCCCTGCATCAGAGACCCGGAGTTCCCGGAATAAGATCGACCTTCGGCACGGGAACCGAGCTTCTAAACAGTCTGCGGCTTATGTTTTCAAGGCTTTCGTCACACCGCTGTCCCAACGGTCATTATGTGAAGCCCGGCTTTCAGGTCGCAGGCATGCAGGAGATCGTCTGCCCGGAGTGCGGAGAACATTTTTACGGTCCGGGGGCCGAGGAACTTGCCTTCAACTCGCAGGGAGCCTGCAAATGCTGCGGCGGAACGGGCACTGTCAGAACAGTAGACAGAAGCACGCTGATCCCGGACGAGAACCTCACCATTGACGGCGGAGCCGTTGCGCCGTGGAATTCCCTGATGTGGTCGCTTATGACGGACGTATGCCGCGCCATGGGCGTAAGAACCGACGTGCCGTTTAAGGACCTGACCGAAAAGGAAAAGGAAATCGTCTATGACGGGCCGATGGAAAAAAAGCATATTTTTTACAGGCCGAAAAAGGCGGATACCGCAACCGCAGGGGAGATGGATTTTACATATTACAGCGCAACCGCAACGGTATTGAACGCTTTAAGCAAGGTAAAAGACGAGAAGGGTATGAAGAGGGTCGAGAAATTCCTTAAGGAAGAAATATGCCCCGAATGCGGGGGCACCAGGCTCTCCGAAGAGGCAAGAGCGCCCAGACTTATGGGGATATCTCTTGCCGACGCCTGCAAAATGACGCTTAAGGAATCCGTGGAATGGGTGAAAAAGGTGCCGGCTTCGCTGCCGGAGGAAATGCGCCCTATGGCACATAATATATGCGAATCCTACCTTGAAGTGGCAGCAAGACTTATAGATCTGGGGCTTTCCTACCTTACTTTAGACAGAGCCTCCTCTACCCTGTCGACCGGCGAGCGCCAGAGAATGCAGCTTGCCCGCGCGGTAAGAAACAGGACTACTGGCGTGCTGTACGTACTGGACGAACCTTCTATCGGGCTGCATCCGGCAAATATAGTCGGGCTTAACGGAGTCATGCACGATCTGGTAAAGGACGGGAATTCCGTACTTCTTGTCGATCACGACACGCAGATACTAAAGGAAGCCGACTGGCTGATAGAAATGGGGCCCGAAGCCGGGGCAAAAGGCGGAAGGGTGATCGCGGAGGGGAGCATAACAGACATTGAGAAGAACAGCGCGTCGGTTATCGGAAGATATCTGTCGGATCGCGGTGCGGAAGAAAGTGTCAGAGACCGGGCGGAGGCTTTTTCCGACGGCGCTATCCTCATGGAGACGGAGCGCATACATACGGTAAAGCCGCTTTCGGTAAAGCTCCCGAAGAAAAGGCTGAATGTTATAACGGGAGTCTCGGGCTCGGGCAAGACAACCCTGATATTGGAAAGCCTGATCCCGGCGCTTGATGCGATGTGCAATGGCAAAAAAATGCCCGGACACGTAAAAAAGATCGAGGCGGAAGGCATAAGGCACATAAAGCTTATCGACGCCACGCCGATAGGAATAAATGTCCGCTCGACCGTGGCAACCTATGCGGGCGTGCATGATGAGCTCAGAAAAATATTTGCAAGGACCAGGGATTCCAAAGAGCATGGATACAAGGCGGGTGATTTTTCATATAATACCGGAACTCTCAGGTGCCCGGTCTGTGACGGGACGGGAGAGATATCGCTTGACGTACAGTTTCTTCCCGACGTTGACGTGCCCTGTCCGGACTGCCGGGGATCGAGATATTCCAAAGACGCGAAGAAGATAAAATATAAGAACAAGGCGGGTACGGAAAAGACTCTTCCCGAGATCATGGCGATGGACGTCAATACGGCGCTTGATTTCTGCAGGGATATGAAGACCGTCACTCCAAGACTTGAGACTTTGCGCGATCTGGGGCTGGGCTATCTTACGCTCGGCGAGGAAACACCGGGACTTTCGGGCGGAGAGGCGCAGCGGCTTAAGCTGGCCTCGGAAATGGGAAGAGCGCAGGATGATTCTGTCTTTGTATTTGACGAACCTACCATCGGACTTCATCCGAAGGACGTGGAAACACTGCTGAAAGTATTCCGTACTCTGATCGGACACGGCGCCACGGTCATAGTCATTGAGCACGACCTTGATGTGATAAGAAATGCGGATTACATTATTGATATGGGTCCCGGAGGGGGAGAAGACGGCGGAAGGATCATAGCCTGCGGCTCGCCCGAAGAAGTAAGGAAATGCGAGGACAGCATAACCGCGAGGTTCATATGATTCCGGTTTTGCTGACGCTGACAAAGCGGGATCATATTTTCGTTTTTGAGGATAAATGATTTAAGTGAAAAAATTTTTAAGATTTTTCTTGAAAAACATTTTTAATTCGTATAGACTTTTTTTCAGGACGTCCGAATCTTACCTTAGAGGAGGCTGAAAAATGAATACGGAAGAACTTCACCGGATCATTTCCGAAAGTAAGGGAAATGAGAGCAATATTTGCCAGATAAGTGCCATAAGAGGCGGAGAAACGGTATATGAGGACAGCTGGCGGGGATTTAAAACTGAGGACCCTGTCAATGTTAATTCCGTGACAAAAGGAGTAATGGCTATACTTACAGGCATCGCGCTTGACAAGGGCGCCATTAAGAGCACAGACGAAAAGGTTATGACGTTTTTTCCGGATTACCGGGTCAGGAGAGGCGAAAAAACCATATATGATGTCACCATAAGACATCTTCTTACTATGACCGCTCCGTATAAAGGCAGGTCAGAACCCTGGAAGAAAGTGTGTACATCTTCAGACTGGACAAAGGCAGCATTGGATTTTCTCGGAGGGCGCGGCGGAATAAGCGGAGAATTCAGATATGCAACTCTCGGAATACAGATACTTGCGGGAATTATAGAGAGAGCGACTGGGGAAAAGTGCATTGATTTTGCAAACAGGAATCTGTTCATCCCGCTGGGGATACCCGAGCATACCATACATGGCGACAGCAGCAAAGAGGATCAGTTTGACTTCTTTATGAACAAAGGCCCGAGGAAGAATGAGTGGTATTCGGATCCTCAGGATACCGTTACAGCCGGCTGGGGGCTTTGCCTGTCCGGAAGAGACCTTTCAAAGCTCGGCGCTATGGTATTAAACGAAGGAATATATGCAGGAAAACAGATCGTATCGGCGGAATGGATCAGGCAGATGCTTACGCCGCGCTTAAAGCTTGGCGAGCGCTTCGGCGGTATGGAGTACGGATACCTGTGGTATAAGCCTTACGAGGATAAAGAGGTCTATGCCGCAATAGGCGACAGCGGAAACATTATCTATGTAAATAAAGCGCTTGATATTTCCGTAGGCATAACCGGAACCTTTAAGCCGAGGATATTCGACAGGGTCGAATTCATAGAGAAGACCGTGCTTCCGTCAATATTATAACAGAACGATATCCCGGGATTAAAACAGAGTATCCGGCTGAAAAACAATAACAGGGCTTCGCGATGTTTTTATATCCGGCCCGGATCATGAGAAATATTCTCGGATCGTCCGGGAATACAGGGATGAGGAGAAAGAAAAGGCACCGGAAAGGATAAGAGTATGACAATGAGAAAAAAAGCATTAGCGGTAGTTACGGCGCTTTCGGTAATTGCGGGGGGAAGCCGGGTGGATCTTTGCAACAGGGCGGCGCTTGCATCAGAGGGCGGCGTAGAGATCAGCATTAACGTAAAGGACGAGGGGAAGGAGATATCTCCTCTGATCTACGGTATAAATACCGGTGCGGAAAGCAAGGCAAAGAACGGCGCAAAAGCTCTTCGCGTGGGCGGGAACCGAATGACGGCTTATAACTGGGAAAACAACTACTCAAATGCCGGATCCGATTACAAACATAATTCAGATGATTTCTGGGTAGGCTCTTTTTCCGGCGAAGAGAGGAGGATCCCGGGGAAGGTGGCTCTCGAGATGTCTTCAAAGGCAAAGAAAAACGGAATTCCGTACAAGCTCTTCACCTTGCAGATGCAGGGCTATGTTTCGGCGGACGGAAACGGTGAAGTGAGTGAGGACGAGGCTGCGCCTTCCGCGCGTTTCAAAGAGGTAAAGTACCGCAAGGAAGCCCCTTTTTCGGATATGCCTGATACCGAAGACGACTATGTTTATATGGACGAATATCTCAATTATCTTATAAAAAATCTCGGGAACTCCGGAAGCGAGACGGGCATACAGGCTTATGCGCTTGACAACGAGCCCGCTTTATGGAAAGGGACACATCCGAGGATACAGAAAAACAATACTCTCTGCTCGGAGCTTATAGAAAAATCAGTTGAACTTGCCGGGGTTGTCAAGGAAGCCGACGCAAATGCCGAGGTTTTCGGCCCGGCCCTCTACGGTTATATGGCATTTGTTTCTCTTCAGAACGCGAATGACTGGAAAAAGATAAAAAAGGATAATGATTACCGCTGGTTCATAGATTATTATCTTGACGAAATGAGGAAAGCCTCGGATGCTGCGGGCACCAGGCTTCTCGACGTACTGGATCTTCATTATTATACCGAACAGAAGGGCGCCTGCGGTGAAAGAAGCTGCGAACATTATGACCGGGATGACTGTATCAGGGCAAGATTCGATTCTTACAGATCGCTTTACGATCCCGATTTTAAGGAAAATTCCTGGATAGGCGATAACGGAGCGGAATTTTTCCCGCTTCTGCCAAACATTCAGCAGTCAATTGACAAGTATTATCCCGGGACGAAGATCGGCTTTACGGAATATAATTTCGGCGCCGGAGACCATATCAGCGGGGCTATTGCCGAGGCCGACGCTCTCGGGACCTTTGCGAAATACGGAGTTTACTTTGCTACGATCTGGCAGAATGACGCAAAGTGCGATTATCAGATCAATACCATCAGGCTGTTTGCCAACTATGACGGTGAAGGCCACGGCTTCGGAAACAGGCTCCTGCCGGCGGAATCTTCGGATAAGGACATGGTCTCCGTCTATGCGGCAAAGGATAATGAGGATAACGGACGGATAACAGTCATGCTGACAAACAAAAACATTCATGAGGCCACTGCCGTCGATATCAGGCTTGACAGTGACGCAGCATATTCGTCGGTAAAGGCTTACGGGCTTACAGGAGAAAGCGTTATACTGAAAAAATACGGAGAATTCGGTTCGATTGAGGGAAATGTAGTGAGCTGCAAGCTTCCGGCAATGTCTGTGACCGAACTGGTTATCGAAAGCGCCGAAAACGGAGGCCGGGACAGCGTAGCGGATAAGGAGGAAAACGGTGCTCCGGCCACAGAAAGCAGCATTTCCGATCCCGACGGAAAAAAGAACAACGGCACATTGAGCACAGTTCTTATAATCGGCGGAATTATCTGCGGAATTATTGCCGTAGCGACCATAGCAGCAGGCTTAAAGAAGAAAAAAGACAAGAGGGAAAACGGCGGAGACAGGCTTCTCAAATAACTGCATTTCGGGGGATTTTCGATTGAGAAAATGACGGATCTGTAGTATAATATTTATCCAAAGCCGCCAGTTCGGGAAATATAAAAGATTTAAGCGGTTCCGGAAAGGAAAAAAGATCGGATGTTCAGGATTCTTGAGCGGGTTAAAAAAGAATTGGTTTATATGGGGCTTGAAAAAGAGCAGTTTCACCGGATAAAGGGGCCTGTGGATGAAGACAACAAGAGATCGGTATTCGTGTGGTCTGTCTGTGCAATATTGTTCTGGATCGTAAGCCTTGTTATGTCCTTAAAGTCCGAAGCATATTCCGCTTGCAGATATGTTTATATATCTGCGCTTGTAATTGCTTTTATAACGCTGATCCTGACAAAGGTGATGACAGCATACTATCCGCGAATGTTAAAATTAACTATATACCTGTTTGAAGCATCTATCTTAGGTTCGGGAATAGGAATAGCGATCTGTCAGCCGGACGTAAGAACGGTCAGCATAATAGTATTTATGGTAATTGTTCCGATCTGTACTATAGACATAACACTGACTGATATATTGCTGAATATTGTTTTCCTGATCTGTTATGTGATATTTGCAAAAGGGTATGTTGAGCCTGATGTCTTCTCATGGGAGCTTACGAATATCATTATTTTTTCCATTGTCGGAATTATGATCGGCCACGTGATCAATAAAACGCGTTTTGAGCGTTATGTCTATGCCGAATCCATTAAGGAGTTTGCGGAGATACAGAAAAGACGCGCCAATTATGATGAACTGACAGGATTAAGGAACCGGCACGCCTACATAGAAGAAGTGGAGAATATAAAAGCAAACGGACCAGATGATTATATTATTGTCATGGCAGATCTGAACGGTCTTAAAAATATGAATGACAGCCTGGGCCATGAGGCCGGAGATATACTGATAATAGGGGCAAAAGAATGCCTTGCGGACGCATTTGACAATATCGAAACGATATACAGGATCGGAGGAGACGAATTCTGCATAATTGCGTATGATACACCGGAGCATGTTCTTGATTGCCTCGGAAAGCTGGAAAGAGAATCTGCCAAATGGAACAGGGGACCGGTCAGCGGAGTGTCGCTCGCCTGCGGATATGCCGTCGGCGATAAACGTTCCGACGTTGAAAAGATTATTGTTCAGGCGGATCATGAAATGTACGAGATCAAGCGTAAATTTTATAAGGATGTTTCCAGGCAGTAAATGCCGGAATAAACGGTATAAAACAGCCGGTTTTTCGAACTATCCGGATTAAGCATCGGAATGTTGCGTTACTGCGGTGATACCGGATTATTGAAAACGGCGGAAACTGCGGAGCAATATAAATACAGGAGGATTTTAGCAATGAAAAAGGAAATCAGGACAACAGAGGCAATTTTTCCCATGCCGGTACTTATGATATCGACATTTAACGAAGACGGAAGCGTGGACGTGATGAACGCAGCCTGGGGTACTATGCTTGACAGGGATAAGGTTGCGCTTAACCTTACGGAGACCCACAGGACTGTGGAAAATATCAAGGCGAGGAAAGGCTTCGTAGTCCATATTGCAGATGCAGGGCATGTCGTTGAGGCGGATTACTTCGGAGTAGTGAGCGGAAAAACGGAAAAGGATAAGTTCGCAAAGAGCGGTATGACCTATACAAAGTCTGATCTTGTTGACGCGCCGGTCATTAATGAATTTCCAATTGCTATGGAATGTGAATTTATAGAGTACCAGAGCGATGAGAACGGCCTGGGCGTTATCGGAAAGGTATTGCGTACTTCGGTCGAAGAAGCCAATCTTAAAGACGGCAAGGTGGATATTGATTCCGTTGAAGCGATTGCATTTGATCCTTATACTCATGGATACTATAAGGTAAGCGGAAGAGTCGGGGAAGCGTTCAAAGACGGACTGAAATTAAAGTAAGCGTATTTCTAATTTGAATAAACGGACCTTAATGCAGATTCAGGCGGCATTATAAAACAATTGACCAAGCGGTCATCAGAGACATTTGTCTGAAAAGACAGGCAAGAGAATCTTAAGCGCCGGCGAAACGGAAGATTGTGGCAACAGGGTGCCGTGCAGCTTTCAATCGGGCAGGTTTCTGAGCCACTGTGGGATTGTCGGTACTTATCAATGGGAAAGAAAAATAAAGGAAAACAAAAGGCAAAAAAGAAAAAAATGACTGAAGCGCTGAATTCGGGAGGACAGAATCCCGAAATCAGGGGGCGTAAGGACGGGGCCGGGCAAGTATCTGAGCTTACGGATAAGCAAAAATCCCGCTTGTCGGATTATTGCTTATATGCAGGCTGCCTTTACATCGGCAGCAGTCTGCTTCTTTTTCTGTTTTTCTGGCTGTTTGGGATATATATGCTGGGCATTACGGCTACTGCCCTCATGATAGCCGGGATAAGTGATTTTGAACAGCGGAGAAAGAAAAAGTTCTGGCAAAGCCTGTACAGACAATGCGTGAACGATATTGTTATTTTTGCGCTTGTTCTTGTCATGCTGGCTTATCCGTCAAACATTCAGAGCAGGAATGTAAAAAAATACAGCGGATATAAATTCTATCTCAACGGTGTGTTGGATACTGAAGACCTATTTCCCTATGAGCTGCCAAAATCAATGCTTTTTTTGAGCTACAAAATCGTAAATAAAAACAAAGCATGGGGAATGAGCTCGTGGTCCTCTGTAAGATTCCGCGTGGATACCGATTCGGCGGAATGGGAAAAAATGGTATATGAAAAATATACGAACAGAGAAAAGACATATGAAGGAACGCATTATGAGGGAACCCTGGAGGAATGTCTTAACGGAAACAGCAAGTCTGAGAACCTTCGCTTCCTTTGCGACCGCGGATTCTGGGAGGGCTATGAAAAAAACAGCTTTGTGATGAGCGATCTTAACACCGGAACGGACAAAAAGCCGGTCAGCAAAATAATAATCATCAACCCGGAGGAGGGAATGATCGAATTCAGCCAGCTTAATAAGCCATTTTTAACAATATTGCCGTAAATGCTTAAGCGCGTCAGAGGCTGAAGAAAAAACATCAAAGAATA
>DFFN01000008.1 GCA_002369525.1 Lachnoclostridium sp. UBA3775
CGAGCCTTATGCCGAGCTATTTATTATGCTGAGCAACTGATTATAATCCGTGTTTTTTCAGCATTCTGTGCTCAGTTACTCAGCATAAAACCGTCACTTGAATGAGTTGAGGAAGGACAGCAGATCCTGATCCTTCGTCCAATCCTGAAAATTGACATCATCCACTACTTTTGGAGCGAGTTTGTTTATCGCTTCATTTTTGAGCCTGTTATCAGCTCTGCTGTAGATCATTGTCGTAGAGATATCTTCATGACCGAGAAAATCTCTGATATAAACGATGTTGATTCCGGCAGCCAGCATATGCATTGCCTTGCTGTGGCGAAATCCGTGTGCATGAACTTTTTCAGGAAAGTTCGGCTCGGTACGGCGGATCTCGGAAACATACTTGCTTATGATATAGTTTATGCCGTCACGAGATATCTTTTCATTCGTCCGGTTGATTATTAGCGGCTCATCTTCCAGAGCAGTGTTGCGTTGCCTGCGTACATACTCAGAAACCAGTGCGGCTGTTTTTTCTGATATGGTGACTGTACGATGCTTGTTTCCCTTTCCATGCAGCCGCACGGTCGGATTGGCACCTGTATAAACATCGCGTATTCGGATATCGCAAAGTTCTTGCACCCGGCAACCACTGTCATATAGCAAGGTCATTACCGTCCGATGGCGAAGCCCTGTGCAGGTATTGATATCAGGCTGATTTATAAGTTTGGTCGTTTGTTCTACGCTCAGGAATACGATCTCCCTGCTCGATGCCTTTTTCGATTTGATGGTTTGCACCATCTGCAGAGGAGCCATGTACTCGATGCTCTGACATCCGGCGTATTCCGTGAATGCTTTTATCGCAGCAAGCCGTTGGTTGGAAGTAGATACGCTTACGCCACGGTTGCGGAGCCATTCAAGGAATTCCACGATAAGCTGTCTGTCAAATCGCTTCATTGTAAAGTCTGTCAGCCGGATGCCTTTTGTATCCGTTATGAATACAACAAGCAGCTTTAAGGCATCCCGATAGCTGAGGACTGTATTTTTTGAGTAGTTCCTTTGCAGAGGCAGGTATTTCGTCAGGAATTCTGATACCAGGCAGGCAAAATCAGTAGTAGTCTTGCTCATTGAAAACCACCTCCCCGATAATGTCGGGAAATGCCTTATCAAGGCTCTCCCTGATTGAGGGAAATGCCGCCGCAGTAAGCTTAAGATAGTATGCCGTTTCTTCGAATGTTTCATGTCCGAGCATAGTCCGCATGTAGGGAAGATAAACCATAAGGTCTTTCCCTTCTTCGATCCATTTGCGCAGAAGATTGACGCAGTAGGTATGGCGAAAATCATGAACTCTTGGGCCATGACCTGTATGTGGGATTCCGGCTTTTTCAAGGTATCTCCTGAAGTTGTGGTACACGTTAAAAAGCTTCATTTCACGTCCGGGCCGGATCATGAAGAAGAATTCATCCTCCGGGGATGTCTGATGTATCTGTTCTTTTAGATGGATGCACCTTGTTACCAGGTCAGGGTGGATTGGGACAAGCCGATCCTTATGGTTTTTGCCTTGAAGGACGCGGATATATCCCTCATCAAGGTTTACATCATTAAGTCGTGCAAGTCGTAATTCTGACACACGCATGCCGCTCGTGTACAAGATCCTGAAAAATGCCGGCATTACCAAAGCCCTGTAAGGGCATTCCGATGGAACCGACTGACTGGCATCCACGGCACGGAAGAAACGTCCGAGTTCATCTTCTGTAAAGACATGTGCATCGTATTTGGGCGGATGCCTTGTCAGACCTTTTGGTGGAACATAGACCTGATAGCCAAGGCTTTGTATATATTTACAGAACACCCTGAAACTGCTGACCCGGCTGCAATGGTTGCTGTCGCTTTCATAGGAACGCTTGCTACACCAAAGATCACATAGCTCCTTGGATATCTGTTTCTCGGAAAGACCGTTATGGCAAAAGAACTTATCAATCCGACCAAATGCCAAGGCATCCGTCTCATATTTGAAGCCTACTGCACGCTTTATGGAGATCAGACTTATGAATTCATCCTGAAATATACTGTTGAACTTAACTTCATTCATGGGCATTACCCTCCAGAGCAAGTACGCATTCAGCCAGCTTTTCAAGATCCGTCTTGAGATAGATCCCGGTAACATCCATGTCAGAATGCCCAAGGATGGTAGTGATGACAGGAAGCGGGGTTCCCATATCCAGAAGCATCGATCCGGCGGAATGACGCAGAGAATGGAATCCGCTATGCTTATTCTTATCCCTGCGGATGCCGGCCTTGTTCATATGAAACACAATGCGCTGCTCCAAATGGTCATTGTCCGATATCGGATCAAACGGGGGCATATGCTTTAGAAATACGATGTCAGACTCAAAGTATTGAGGACGTCCATTTTTTATGTAATCAATGACGGCCCATCCAACAGCATCAGGCAGGGGAAGGGTCAGCGGCTTATGCGTCTTGTGCTGAACCAAAGACAGCTGTTTGTTCTCCCAATCAAAGTTGCTGAAGCGTAGATTTTTGATATCGCTGATCCTGAGTCCAAGAATGCAGGCAAGCAGGATCATTGCATAGTCCCTCTTGCCAATAGGACTGTTGCGGTCTATCGCATTGATCACCTTTTTCAGGTCATCAGCAGACCACGCAGACGGTATCTTTGCCTTTTTTGATATCGCAGGCATATGGATTTCTGTTGCGATATCACACGGAGTATATCTTGCATCATACAAAAAACGGAGGAAATGACG
>DFFN01000217.1 GCA_002369525.1 Lachnoclostridium sp. UBA3775
GGCATGGCTCCCGGAGTCAGCTTCGCTGACGGTGTTAAAGCAGGATTGGGAGGAGCCTTTACAAGCTTCCTCAACACCATAAGCTGTTTCGGTAACGTAATGAGTTACATAAGACTCTTTGCGGTAGGAATGGCAGGTCTCGCGATAGCGCAGAGCTTCAATAACATGGCGGCAGGTCTTGCACACGGACCTCTCGTGATAGTGGCAGCTATCATTGTAATAATCGGACACGTAATCAATATAGTTATGTGTATCCTTTCAGTAGTAGTACATGGTGTACGTCTTAACGTGCTTGAGTTCTCCGGACAGGTAGGTCTCGAGTGGACGGGTATAGCGTACGATCCATTTAAAATGAACGACAAAATAAAAGAATAAGTTTATAATTTTAAATTAAAGGAGAAATACTATGAATATCGCTTATATTGGTATGGCAGCAGCACTTGGTTTGTCTGCATTAGGTTCAGCATTTGGTGCCGGTATGGCAGGTCAGGCCGCTGTAGGAGCATGGAAGAAGTGCTACGCAGCCGGCAAGCAGGCACCGTTCATTATGACTGCATTTGCAGGTGCTCCTCTTACACAGACTATCTACGGATTCCTTCTTATGAACTTCATCGCAAGTGCATATAAGGCAGGAACCATCGATCCGGCACTTTCACTCGGTATCGGTATATTCGGCGGAATCGCCATCGGATTCTCAGCATATTTCCAGGGCAAGGCTGCAGCAGCATCTGCTGACGCTCTTGGCGCTACCGGAAAGGGTACCGCAAACTACTTCGTTGTGATCGGTGTCATCGAGACAGTTGCTCTTTTCGCACTGGTATTCTGCATGCTGCTTCTCAGCGCAGCTTCAATCGCATAAGAGCTTTGGCACAAGTTAAGCCGGATCAGCTCCGTCTTAAACCAAGGCGCTTCCGGTTCAAGCCTGCTCATTCCCAGGCTGAACTGTTGCCGGATGCGTGAATAGTAACACCGCCTTCGGGCGTTGCTTTCAGATGTTCATTCAAAATCCCCATTGACAACAATGGGGATTTTTTGTATTATGATTTGGTGCTGCCGGTATGGCGGAATAGGCAGACGCTCGGGACTTAAAATCCCGTGCCCAGTGATGGGCGTGCCGGTTCGACCCCGGCTACCGGCATAAAGTCAGTATTCAGAGTTTTCTGGATGCTGGCTTTTTTTATTAATAACATCTCCGTTTCTGTCGATATTCCTTACATAGTTTTAATATTAATTTTAGAGAATGATATTAAATTCGCTTATATTTTTGTGACACTAATGTGATATATATAATTATACATTATATAAACGTGGGGTACTCTGCGTAAATTCAGAAACCGTCTGTTATTTTCAACAGAGAGCATGTAGGGGGGTAGTACGATGGATGCTTTCAATTCTCGCGAAAACAATCCGGATCGTCCTGATATAGTTCCTAAGGAAGTCAGGACTGAGCCGGTAAAAGATGACAAAAAAACAGAATATAGCGCCATCCCGGCAAGTCGCCTGGACAAACTTAACCAGTTGTTTGAATCCTTTGCCATAGTTTCAGAGGGAGCAGATGTATTCCTCTGTGACATGAAATATGATTATTCAAGATGGTCAAAATCCTTTATTGATTTCTTCAACCTCGATTCTGAGTACATGTTTGAAGCAGGAAAGATTTGGGAAGAGCATATCCATCCGGAGGATCGGGAGGTTTACCGAAAGAGCATAGAAGACATTTTTTCGGGTGCAGCCAATGGCCATGATATGCAGTATCGTGCAGCTGACGGTCAGGGCAGATACTACATGTGTACTTGTCGCGGCATCATATTAAGAGACCCCGATGGAAATCCCGAGTATTTCGGAGGTGCCATCAGAAACCAGACCATCGGCGGCGGAATAGATCCCCTTACGGGTCTCGGAAATCAGATGAGTTTCTTTAAAGAAGTCGGCTTGTGTCTTGAAAAACATATACCGATCAACATAGTCATGTACGGACCCACCCATTTCTCCAGAATAAATGATCTTTATGGCTATGATTTCGGAAATATGCTGCTTCAGCATGTTTCAAGATATCTCTTTGAGGCTTACAGAAATGTCGGTAATGTTTACAGGCTTGATGGAATCCGGATTGCCCTTGTGACCAAATCCCTTACCATGGAGCAGCTCGCAGCGCAGTATGAGGGATATCGTAAACGGCTGAAGGAAGGAATCTCTTTCAACGGAGAATATATCGATATGCCCATAAATGCGGGAGCATTATCCCTTAACCGTTTTGACATAGACAAGGATACACTGTTTTCCTGTCTGACTCAGGCTTACTATCAGTCTAAAAATGATTATCAGGGTGCATTCCGTGAGTTCAACAATGACCCTCAAAGTCAAAAGCGGTATCGGATCGATCTCATAAACAAGATCAGAAAAGATGTCCATGAAGGTTGTAACCATTTCCATTTGTATTATCAGCCGGTGGTTGATTCCGAAACAGGGAAGCTTAAAGGGGCAGAAGCACTGATCCGCTGGATGGATGACGACGGAACCGTGGTTCCGCCCAATGATTTTATTCCTGTGCTTGAGAATGATGCTCTTTTCCCGACACTTGGTGAGTGGATACTGTTTACCGCCATGAAGGAAGGCAAAAAAATTCTTGAAAAGTATCCTGCCTTTGTTTTAAATGTCAACCTTTCCTATGCACAGCTTCAGGATGATAGCTTTATATACAGAGTGCATAAAAGCTTGAGAAACACAGGATATCCTCCAAAGAACCTGTGTCTTGAGATCACGGAAAGGTGCCGTCTCATAGATATAAGACGACTCCAGAACCTGAACGAACAGCTTCAGCTTGAGGGCATAAGGTTTGCACTGGACGATTTCGGAACCGGCTTTTCATCCCTTGGACTGCTCAAGGATCTCAGCATCGATACCCTTAAAGTTGATCGACAGTTTATCCTTGATGTAGACCATGACAAACAGCAGCTTGACTTGGTTTCAGTCATTTCAAAGCTTGCCAAGGTTTACGGATGCACAACTTGTGTTGAAGGCGTTGAAACAGAGGGAATGGAAAGTGCCTTGAGAACCTGTAATGTGGATTCCTTCCAGGGATATTACTATTCGAAGCCTTTGCCGTATCAGAGCTTTTTAGACAAATACGGATGTTGATGATTGCTGAGATCATCTGAAAGAAAAACCGCCGGGATGAAACCCGGCGGTTTTTAGCGGAGATGCAGGGATTTGAACCCTGGCGCCGTTTCCGACCTAGCGCATTTCGAGTGCGCCCCCTTCGGCCTCTTGGGTACATCTCCAAAAAATCGTACCTAAAAAATATAATACACCATAACAGCAAAGTCAAATGGGAAATCGTTGGTAACGGCTTAACCGGGGGC
Organism: Lachnoclostridium sp. UBA3775; assembly: GCA_002369525.1. Classification (GTDB taxonomy): domain Bacteria; phylum Bacillota; class Clostridia; order Lachnospirales; family Lachnospiraceae; genus UBA3775. The sequence continues at coordinate 3,363 of DFFN01000217.1, forward strand.
ATGAGCAGGCTTTAGCCGCAGGACATACATTTATATATGGGTAGCCTGCGTCATAAAAATCTGAAAGCAGCTCCCTAAGCGGTTTTGCCCATGCCCCGGCTGAACTGTTGGGAAAATCCCGTATCCTGTGTTATAATGTGCCGGTGTTTAACTTATCATCCAAAAGTAAAGAGGCAGAATTTGAAAAAAGCAAAATTTAACAACAATTTCAGAAAAGCAGTTGCTTTGTTTTCGGCAGCTGTTCTCACCATAACCACAGGCTGTGCATCCGTACCCGTTTCGGCACCCGAAAAGAAGGAGCGTTTCACTGCTCAGTTTCTTGATGTGTTCGATACTATCTCCATGGAGATCGGCTATGAAGCAAACGAAGAAACATTTAAGGAGCGTTACAATGCTTCCCATGAGCTTCTTCTTAAGGAGCATCAGCTTTTTGATATTTACAATGACTACGACGGTATCAATAATCTGAAGACCGTCAATGACAACGCAGGCATTCAGCCTGTAAAGGTTGACGAAAAACTGATAGAGCTTGTTAAATGGGGCAAGGATATCTATTCCCTTACGGATGGTAAAGTAAACATTGCCTATGGCGCAGTTTTGAGGCTCTGGCACGAAAAGCGGGAGATAGGTATGGCAGATCCCGAAAAGGGTGAACTGCCGGATGAGGAGGCATTGAAAGAGGCCGCTAAACATACTGACATAAATGATATCATCATCGACGAAGCTGCAGGAACCATCTACCTTCAGGATCCCGAAATGAGTCTGGATGTAGGCGGCATAGCAAAAGGCTACGCCACAGAAGATGCAGCAAGGCTGCTTGAGTCCGCAGGCTCTGACAGCTTTATGCTTAATCTCGGAGGAAACCTCCGGGCCATAGGACTAAAGGACAATAAAGATAAATGGGTATGTCCGGTTGAAAACCCCACTTACCGTGACTCACAGACTGGAGACCAGTATTCGGCCATAACTTATCTTGATGGTATGTCTCTGGTTACTTCCGGGGATTACGAACGCTACTATGTTGTGGACGGAAAACGTTATCATCATATCATTGATCCCGAGACCCTTTATCCCGCAACCTACCACCGGAGTGTCACAATCCTTACCCATGATTCGGCACTGGCAGATGCGCTGTCCACTGCACTTTTCAGTATGAGTATCGAAGACGGAAAGAAACTCATACAATCTGTTTCCGACGGCAGCAGCGTTCTGGGAAAGAGCGACAGAGTGGGAAGGGTAGAAGTAATGTGGATCTCTGAAGATGGGACGAAAACCTTTACAGACGGATTTGAGGATTTCACTAAATAACAGAAACTTATCCACCGGGGACGGTTCTCGCCGGCGAGAACCGTCCCCGGTGGATTTCCCAATCAGTTTTTTTAAAAATCCTGTTGACAAGAATTGCACCTTCATGTAGTATATACAAGTCGCTTGAAGCGACGAATTATTTTAGCGCTGTCGCCAAGTGGTAAGGCAACGGATTCTGATTCCGTCATTCCCAGGTTCGAATCCTGGTAGCGCTGCTCTTGTAGCTTTACAAGTAAAACAATTTCATATAGCGCTGTCGCCAAGTGGTAAGGCAACGGATTCTGATTCCGTCATTCCCAGGTTCGAATCCTGGTAGCGCTGCTTATTCCGGTTCACACCATGTGAATCGGATTTTTTTATTCCATTAGCCAGATTTCAAAACAGTTCAGCCAGAGATATGACCAGCCGAAACCGGCGGGTATCCATTTAAAAGCGTTAAGCTCGACACTCAACTTTTACATTTTTCTGAAAACAATCAAAAATGTCTTGTTTTATTCCAATTAGGTAGTACAGTTAATACAGATGGTACAGGTGATACAGTTTTAGAGGTGAACCATGTTTTTATTGAACCTTCAAAGCAAGGAGCCCATATTTGAACAAATCCAGGCTCAGATACTAAGCTTTATAGAAGCCGGTGTACTGAATCCCGGCGACAAGCTCCCCTCTGTCAGACAGCTGGCTACGGAAAACGGCATTAATCCAAATACGGTTGCCAAGGCCTATGCTCTGCTGGAACAAAAGGGGTATGTTTACAATCTGCCTAAAAAAGGCGTCTATGTTGCAGAGGTCAATCCGGAAAACTCCAGACTCAT
>DFFN01000015.1 GCA_002369525.1 Lachnoclostridium sp. UBA3775
CCGGTCATGCAAGACAGGGTTCAACCCGTTCTCCTCAGTGGGTACACGGCGGCGTTGTTTTCGCTCCCAAGCCCAGGGATTATTCGGTAAAGATGAACAAGAAGGAAAAGGCAGCAGCTATCAAGTCTGCACTTTCTTCAAGAGTAAACGAGTCAAAGATCTTCGTTATGGAGGACCTTGCATTCGGTGAGATCAAGACCAAGCCCGTAAAGGCAATGCTTGATGCACTTAACGCAAAGAAGGCACTCATCGTTACTGCTGAGGCTGACAAGATCGTTACTCTTTCCGCAAGAAACATTGAAGGAGTAAGAATCGTAGAGTCCGGCTCCATCAACGTATTTGACATCCTTAAGTATGATAACCTTGTTATCACAAAGGATGCGGTAGCTAAGATCCAGGAGGTGTATGCATAATGGCAGATTTAAAGTACTATGACGTTATTCTCTCTCCGGTAGTTACCGAAAAGAGCATGAATTACATGTCGGAAAAGAAATATTGCTTCTATGTACATAAGGATGCAACAAAGGCTCAGATCAAAGATGCCGTTGAGAAAATGTTCGCAGGAGCAAAGGTTGCCGAGGTTAATACTTCAAACGTATCAGGCAAGCTTCGCAGACGTGGAAGAGATGTCGGCTATACAGCAGACAGAAAGAAAGCTGTTGTAAAGCTCACAGCTGACAGCGCAGACATCGAAATTTTCGCAGGACTGTAAAAGGAAAAAGGATAAGGTGAAAAATTCCAAACTATATCTTATCCGCTATTGAAAGGAGTAATAAAAATGGGAATTAAAAAGTATAATCCCTATACACCCTCCAGAAGAAACATGACAGGTTCCGATTTCGCTGAGATCACAACTCAGACCCCCGAGAAGTCACTTCTTGTTTCACTCAAGAAAAACTCGGGACGTAACAATCAGGGAAAAATCACTGTCAGACATCAGGGCGGTGGATCAAGAAGAAAATACAGAATCATCGATTTCAAGAGAAAGAAAGACGATGTTGCAGCTGTTGTAAAGAGCATCGAATACGATCCCAACAGAACAGCAAATATTGCACTTGTTGCATATGCAGACGGTGAGAAGGCATATATCCTTGCACCTCTCGGACTTTCGGTAGGCGATGTGATCATGAACGGAAAGAATGCAGAAATCAAAATCGGTAACTGCCTTCCACTTGAGAACATGCCCATCGGTACACAGATTCATAACATTGAGCTTTATCCCGGAAAGGGCGGACAGCTTGTTCGTTCAGCCGGAAACTCAGCTCAGTTAATGGCAAAAGAAGGAAAGTACGCAACACTCCGTCTTCCTTCAGGCGAGATGAGAATGGTTCCCATCATCTGCCGCGCAACAGTAGGTCAGGTCGGAAACATCGATCATGAGCTTGTCAATGTCGGTAAGGCAGGACGTAAGCGTAACATGGGTATCCGTCCTACAGTAAGAGGTTCCGTAATGAACCCGAACGACCATCCTCACGGTGGTGGTGAAGGAAGAACCCCCGTTGGCCGTCCCGGTCCGAGCACACCTTGGGGCAAACCCGCACTCGGTCTTAAGACACGTAAGAAGAGCAAGCCGTCCAATAAGCTGATCATCAGAAGAAGAGACGGTAAGGCATTATCCAATTAGGAGGTTTAAATATGGCACGTTCATTAAAGAAAGGACCTTTCGCAGATGAGTCCCTGCTCAAGAAGATTGATTCAATGAATGCAGCAAACGACAAGTCTGTTATCAAAACATGGTCAAGACGTTCAACTATTTTCCCTTCCTTTGTAGGCCATACAATCGCTGTTTATGACGGAAGAAAGCATGTTCCGGTATATGTAACAGAGGATATGGTAGGACACAAGCTCGGCGAGTTCGTAGCTACAAGAACCTACCGCGGACATGGCAAGGATGAGAAAAAAGGCAAGAAATAATAAGTAAACGGGCCTCCCGGAAGGGAGTGTTACCTGTTGGAAGAGTACGGGCGGAGGGCCGCCCGAGATGAAAGGAGAATATCTATGGCTAAAGGACATAGATCCCAAATAAAAAGAGACAGAAACGAAAACCAGAAAGAAAAGAGACCTTCAGCTAAGCTCAGCTATGCAAGAGTTTCCGTTCAGAAAGCATGTTTCGTTCTCGATGCCATCAGAGGCAAGGATGTAAATACTGCTCTTGGTATCCTGGCTTACAATCCCAGATATGCATCAAGAGTAATTGAGAAGCTTTTAAAGTCTGCTGTTGCAAATGCCGAAAACAATAACGGCATGGATGTATCGAAGCTCTATGTGGCAGAGTGCTTTGCAAATGACGCTCCCACAATGAAGAGAGTTCATCCCAGAGCTCAGGGCAGAGCATACAGAATCTTAAAGAGAATGAGCCACATTACAGTAGTGCTCGATGAAAAATAAGGAGGAACAGCATGGGACAGAAAGTAAATCCGCATGGATTAAGAGTCGGTATTATTAAAGACTGGGACTCAAGATGGTACGCAGAAGCTGATTTCGCCTCTTGCCTCGCTGAGGATTACAAGATCAGAAAGTATCTCGAGAAGAGACTTGCGAACTCAGGTGTATCAAAGGTTGAGATCGAGCGCGTTTCCGACAAGATCAAGGTTATCGTTTTCACATCTAAGCCCGGTGTTGTAATCGGTAAGGCCGGTGCAGAGATCGAGAAGATAAAGAATGAAATTCAGAAGAAGTTTACCGAGAAGAAGGTAAACGTTGAGATCAAAGAGATCAAGAAACCCGACGGTGATGCTCAGCTTGTTGCAGAGAATATCGCTGGACAGCTTGAAAACCGTGTATCCTTCCGTCGTGCAATGAAGTCTGTTATGAGCCGTACAATGAAGACCCAGGGCGTTCTTGGTATCAAGACTGCAGTTTCGGGCCGTCTCGGCGGTGCAGATATGGCACGTACAGAGTTCTATTCCGAGGGAAATATTCCTCTTCAGACACTTCGTGCAGATATCGACTACGGCTTCGCAGAGGCTGACACAACCTATGGTAAGGTTGGCGTTAAGGTTTGGATCAACCATGGACAGATCCTCCCCGGAAAAAAGGGAAGCAAGAAGGAAGGGAGTGACAAATAATGTTAATGCCTAAGAGAGTGAAACGCCGTAAGCAGTTTCGCGGAACTATGAGAGGCAAGGCCCTCAGAGGCAACAGAATCACCAACGGTGAGTATGGTATTGTTGCTACCGAACCTTGCTGGATCAAATCAAATCAGATTGAAGCAGCCCGTATTGCAATCAACCGTTATGTAAAGCGTGGCGGTAAGGTATGGATCAAGATTTTCCCTGACAAGCCTGTTACAGCAAAGCCTGCTGAAACACGAATGGGTTCAGGAAAAGGTTCACTTGAATATTGGGTTGCAGTTGTTAAACCCGGTCGTGTACTTTTTGAGATTGCCGGTGTGTCGGAGGAGATCGCAAGAGAAGCTCTCCGTCTTGCTACACACAAGCTTCCCTGCAAGTGCAAGATCATTTCCAAGGCTGAGTTAGAGGAGGTTGTTGGCAGTGAAGGCTAAGAAATATAATGAAGAATTAAAAACAAAGTCTGTTTCTGAGTTAAATGAAGAGCTTGTATCTGCTAAGAAGGAGCTCTTTAACCTGAGATTCCAGAATGCTACCAATCAGCTGGATAACACAAGCAGAATCAAGGAAGTAAGAAAGAATATTGCAAGAATTCAGACTGAAATTGCTTTAAAAGCAAAGACAGCACAGTAATCCTTGGAAAGGAGAATTCAGGTGGAAAGAAATCTTAGAAAGACTCGTATCGGCAAAGTTGTAAGTGATAAGATGGACAAGACCATCGTTGTGGCAATCGTTGATAACGTTAAGCATCCCCTTTACAACAAGATCGTAAAGAGAACTTACAAGCTTAAGGCTCATGACGAGAATAATGAGTGCAAAATCGGTGACAGAGTTAAGGTAATGGAGACAAGACCTCTTTCAAAGGATAAAAGATGGAGACTTGTTGAAATTGTAGAGAAAGCTAAATAAAAGGAGTATTAACTATGATTCAGACAGAAACCAGATTAAAGGTTGCTGATAATACGGGCGCCAAGGAGCTTCTCTGCATCAGAGTACTCGGCGGCTCTGTAAGAAAGTATGCCGGAATCGGTGATATCATCGTTGCTTCTGTAAAAGACGCAAACCCCGGCGGAGATGTTAAAAAGGGTGATGTTGTTAAGGCAGTTGTAGTTCGTACAGTTAAGGGTGTTCGCCGTAAGGACGGTTCATACATCCGTTTCGACGAGAACGCTGCCGTTATAATCAAGGACGACCTCAATCCCAGAGGAACCCGTATCTTCGGACCCGTTGCAAGAGAGCTTCGTGACAAGAAATTCATGAAGATCGTTTCTCTCGCTCCGGAAGTATTATAAGGAGGCACATATGGCAACTTCTAAAATCAAGAAGAACGATACCGTAAAGATTATCGTTGGCAAGGATAAAGGCAAGGAAGGCAAGGTCCTCAGCGTAAAGGATAACAAGGTTGTTGTTGAAGGCGCTAACATGGTAACAAAGCATTCCAAGCCTACACAGGCAAATCCTAAGGGTGGCATCACTCATCAGGAAGCTCCCATAGATGCTTCTAATGTAATGTATGTTCACAAGGGTAAGCCCACAAGAGTCGGCTTCAAGGTAGAAAATGGCAAGAAGGTACGTATTGCAAAGTCTACCGGTGATGTCATTGACTAATTTTAAGGAGGACTCTTAAGGTGAATAGATTAAAAGAAATTTACAATAACGAGATTGCCGGAAAGATGCAGGAAAAGTTCGGTTACAAGAACGTAATGCAGATTCCCAAGATTGACAAGATCGTTCTTAACATGGGTGTCGGCGAAGCAAAGGACAATGCAAAGTCTCTTGAGAACGCCGTAAAGGACATGGAGATCATCTCCGGCCAGAAGCCCGTGATCACTAAGGCTAAAAAGTCTATTGCAAACTTCAAGATCAGAGAAGGTCTTAACATCGGATGCAAGGTTACCCTCCGCGGTGACAAGATGTATGATTTCCTCGATCGCCTTGTAAACCTTGCTCTTCCCCGAGTACGTGACTTCCGCGGCGTTAATCCCAACGCTTTCGACGGAAGAGGAGATTATGCTCTCGGAATCAAGGAGCAGATCATCTTCCCTGAAATTGAGTATGATAAGATCGACAAGGTTCGCGGCATGGACGTAATCATCGTAACAACAGCGAAGACAGATGAGGAGGCACGTGAGCTTCTTACACTGTTCGGTATGCCGTTCAGCAAATAGGAGGAATAAGATGGCTAAGACATCAATGAAAATAAAGCAGGCTCGTCCTCAGAAGTTCAAGGTTCGTGAGTATACACGCTGCAACATTTGCGGACGTCCCCACGCTGTTCTTAAGAAATACGGAATCTGCAGAGTTTGCTTCCGTGAACTGGCTTACAAGGGTCAGATTCCCGGTGTTAAGAAAGCAAGCTGGTAATTAAGAAGGAGGTAGTTTCAATGACAATGAGTGATCCCATTGCAGATATGCTTACAAGAAT
>DFFN01000059.1 GCA_002369525.1 Lachnoclostridium sp. UBA3775
GTCAGCAGCAGAGAGTGGCAATCGCAAGGGCACTGGTATTCGATCCCAAAATCCTTTTTCTTGACGAGCCGATCGGAAACCTTGATACGAAGACCGGAATGAAGATAATGGAACTTTTCAGGGAAATAAACAGAAAATATAACAAGACCATTGTGCAGGTGACACACTCCGCTGAGGCCTCGGAGTACGGAACCAGGCTTGTAAAGCTGGTTGACGGTCAGATACAGTCGGATGACGGACAGGCCGTATCCAAAATGAATATTGCAGGATAGACAAGGAAAACCGCTCGTAAGGGCGGTTTTTTGTACTGAGAGAACGGTCGGTTTTTCAGTAATTTCTTTACTACCATAGAAAAATATGCTATAATCATTCTGTTGATCCATTTGAGTAAATATGCCGGTTCCGGAGCAGGCGGGATACCGGTGCACACAGCCTGCAAAAGATAGTGAAATGAAAGTTAAACAGGATAAAACCTACAGGCTTTTGAAGAAAAAGCACATAATTCCTTCGATAATCGGGATGCTTCTTACGATTGTGCTGCTGGCGGTTCTGGCAACTGTGCTTGCCGGAGCAATAATCGGTTATGTCATGGATGACAAGATTGAGGCCGAGTATAAATCCGTCAGCGAAATGGTGAGGATTTACGACTATAACGAAAAGTCCGGTTCAAAGTATGCTTTTGAAGAGCTTGCTGGCCCGGAGAGGGATTATATTGTTGTTGACAAAGACAATAATCCGCTGACGGTAAAGGGCGAAAATACCTGCAGCTTCAAGGGCGGCGAGGTAAGCGGAGTCGATGAAAGCTTTAAGGTCCTGGTGTATTTCGATAACGACGATACGTATGTGTATATTGACGATGAAGAGACTTTGTCCTTAAAAACCGGCAAGCTGTTTAAGAAGATATGGAAGGACCTCGCTTCCGATAGCGATCCGTCGGATGAAAAAGATGAAACCAGAATTCCTTTCTGGATAAGCCAGCCGTTGGCGGACGGCGAGAGAAGTCTTGTTGTCAAATGCAATTTTGCGGTTAAGCAGAGGGATGTTTTCATTGTGGCCGTATTGGTGGCTCTTGCAGCTATCGTTTTGTTTGCGCTCTTCATTGTAAGCTTTGTGAAAATAATAAAAAGGTTCCTGGCCCAGAGAAAGCTGATGAACCTGTTTTTTACCGACAATACAACGGAAGGCCGCAACTGGATGTGGTTTGTGCTTAAGTCCGGTCAGACCTTGGGGAAAAAGAAAAACAACAAAAACAATTATGCGATCCTGAATGTTGATTTCGTGAAATATAACAATTACTGTGTCTGCCATTCGGTTGAGGAAGGCGAGAGGGCACTTAAGTCAATTAACGAAATGATTGAACGTACCCTTGACAAAAAGGAACTCTGTGCAAGGAAGGGAGATTCTTCGTTTGCGGTCATGATGCAGTATAATGATGAAGCAAAGCTTAAAAACAGGGTGGGCAACCTTGTCAATGTACTTGAGGGAATTGACCAGGTTCACCGTTTCGGCTTCCATGTCGGAGTCAGGACCCTGCCTTTTAAGATACTTGAGAACAAGAGTTATGCAAGCCGCAAGGGTATAAGCGTAGAAAATGAATACAGCAATGCATGCGTGGCTTCGGCAAGCCTTGAAAACAGTGACGAATCCGGCATTGCCTTATTTGACGAAAAGCTTATCGAGGAGCAGATTTGGATCGATGCCGTGACCGAACGTCAGCAAAAGGCGGTGGCAAATGAGGAATTTGTCGTTTACTACCAGCCCAAATACGATCCGAATACCAACGAGCTTCGCGGCGCGGAAGCGCTTATCCGCTGGGAGTCGCCTGAGTTTGGCTTCGTTACACCCGGCAGGATAATACCGATCTTTGAAAAGAACGGTTTCATCACCGAAATAGACCACTACATGATAAGCCATGTGGCAAGGGACCAGAAAAAATGGCTGGATGCCGGCTATAAATGCGTGCCGGTTTCAGTCAACGTTTCAAGGGCGCACTTTATTGAGAGCAATCTTGCCGAGCAGATCAGGGATATGGTCGACAAGGAGGGAGCTCCGAGAAACCTTATTGAGATAGAGCTTACGGAAAGTGCCTTCTTTGATGATAAAAAGGCATTGGTGACAACGATTTCAAAGCTTAAGGAATATGGTTTTGCGGTTTCGATGGACGATTTCGGTGCCGGTTATTCCTCGCTTAATTCGCTTAAGGATCTTCCGCTTGACGTACTGAAGCTGGATGCCGAATTCTTCAGGGGAGAGAACGAAGGAGAAAGAGGAGAGATAGTCGTTTCCGAGGCCATAAAGCTTGCTAAAAGCCTTAATATGCGTACGGTTGCCGAGGGTGTTGAGGTCAAGGAACAGGTTGAATTCCTTGCAAACCAGGGCTGCGACATGATACAGGGCTTCTATTTTGCAAAGCCCATGCCTAAGGATGAATATGAAGGAAGAATGAAAGAGGGCGTTGCAGGAGATTTGGGCGTAACGGCCAAAGAGGATAAAGCTTCGGAAGAAAAAGCAGAATAAAACGGCCGGAAAAGAGGAAGGCAGATGGAAGAAAAATATAATAAATTACTGGAAATACTTAAAAGCTGCGGCAGTCTTGCCGTAGCTTTTTCAGGTGGCGTGGATTCGGCATTTTTGCTCTATGCGGCAAAAGAGGCACTGAATGACAGGGTGCTGGCTCTTACGGGAAAAGCCGAGATGGTGCCGGACAGGGAGCTTTCGGAGGCTCTTGATTTTTGCCGCAGCAGGGGCATCAGACAGAGGGTGATCGGTTTACATGCGCTTGACAGCGAGGCGTTTGCCGAAAATCCGCCGGAGCGCTGTTATATATGCAAGAAAATGATTTTCACAAGCTTTATGGAAGCTGCCCGTGAGGAAGGCTTTTCATTTCTTGCGGAGGGCTCGAACGTGGATGATGAGGGCGATTACCGTCCGGGACTTAAGGCTCTTAAGGAGCTTGGCGTGTTAAGCCCTCTTAAAGCCGCCGGTCTTAACAAGGCCGAGATCAGAGCGCTTTCAAAAAGATTCGGTCTTCCGACCTGGGACAAACCGAGCTATGCCTGCCTTGCAAGCCGCTTTCCCTACGGCGAGAGGATCACTTCCGAAAAGCTTAAAATGGTTGATGAGGGAGAGGAAATTTTAAGAAGCCGCGGCTTCGGGCAGCTGCGTGTCCGCATACACGGAAATATTGCCAGGATTGAGCTTCCTGCCGGTGATTTCGCACGTTTTGCCGATGAAGGGCTGCGCACGGAAATATACGGGGAATTCAAAAAGCTCGGCTTTGCCTATACCGCCCTTGATCTTTTGGGATACCGCAGCGGCAGCATGAACGAAACCCTTAAATAACGCGATATGAGAGGATGAGATGGCTGATATATTTTCGAGAACGAGGCTTCTCCTGGGAGACGGAGCACTGGAAAAATTAGCGAAAAAGAAGGTCGCGGTGTTCGGCATCGGAGGAGTCGGAGGCTATGTCTGCGAAGGACTTGCAAGAAGCGGAGTCGGGTCGTTCCTTCTGGTGGATGACGACACGGTGAACCTTACAAATATCAACAGGCAGATAATAGCGCTTAACAGTACGCTCGGCAAACCAAAGACAGAGGTGATGCGTAACCGCATGCTTGACATTAATCCGGCGGTTGGGGTCGAAGTGAAAAACTGCTTCTTCCTGCCCGAAAATGCCGGTGAGTTTGACTTTGCGGAATATGATTATGTGGTCGACGCGGTGGATACCGTGACCGCAAAGCTTGCCATAATAATGAAAGCAAAGGAAAGCGGCGTGAAGGTCATTTCCGCGATGGGCGCGGGAAACAAGCTTGATGCGACAGGCTTTAAGGTGGCAGATATATATGAAACCGCGGGCTGCCCGCTTGCGAGGATAATGCGCAAGGAGCTTAGAAAAAGAGGAGTGGAAAGCCTCAAGGTGGTATATTCGGAAGAAAAGCCTGTAGAACCGCAAGGAGGCGAAGAAAAGGAAGAGACGGAAGATACAAATCTCCACAAAAAAAGAAGCACTCCGGGAAGCATCGCCTTTGTACCTTCGGTATGCGGGCTCATAATCGCTTCGGAGGTTGTAAAGGATTTATTAAATGACTGAGGATAAGAATATGGAAATCAACAAGATACTTGCAGAAGAATTCAAATTAAAGCAAAGTCAGGTGGACAATACCGTTGCGCTTCTTGACGACGATAAAACCATCCCCTTTATCGCAAGATACAGAAAGGAGATGACGGGTTCTCTTGACGACCAGGTGCTTCGTGCGCTTGCGGACAGGCTTAATTACCTCCGCAACATGGATAAACGCCGCGAGGAGATAAAGAAAACCATAGGTGAGCTTGAAAAGCTCACGCCGGAGCTCGAAAAGGCGATAGACGACGCAAAGACCATGGTGGAGCTTGAGGACATATACCGGCCCTTCAGACCCAAGAGAAAGACAAGGGCTTCGGTGGCAAAGGAGAAGGGGCTTGAGCCTCTTGCGCTTATGCTGCTCGGTCAGGAAAAGGGAGTGGATCCCGAAAAAGAGGCCGGGAGGTTTGTGAATGCGGAAAAGGGAGTTGAGGATATTCCGGCTGCGCTTGCGGGCGCAAAGGATATCATCGCGGAGACTGTGTCGGATGATGCCGAATTAAGGAAGAAGATCAGAAAATTTTTCCTGTCCTCGGGAAGCATTGCTTCAAAAGCTGCTTCGGAAGATGCGGATGAGGTCTATAAGAACTATTTTGAATACAGGGAGGGAGTTGCCAGAACCTCCGGCTACAAGGTCCTTGCGCTTGACAGAGGAGAAAAAGAGGGGGCACTTAAGGTTGCCGTTGAGCTTCCCGAGGGGGAGGCGGAAAAAATATGCCGGAGGGACTATGTTAAGAATGATTCTCCCTGCGGACTTCTTGTCGGCGAAGCCTGTGACGATTCGTTTTCAAGGCTCATAAGGCCTTCCGTCGAGAGGGAAATACGTTCCGAGCTTTCCGAAAAGGCGCAGGAGGGCGCGATAAAGGTATTTGCATCAAATCTCAGGCAGCTTTTGATGGCTCCTCCCGTTAAGGGAAAGGTTACGCTCGGCCTCGATCCCGGCTATGCTCACGGATGCAAGGCGGCTGCTGTTGACGAAACAGGGAAGGTGCTTGCAACCGCGATAGTTTATCTGACGCCTCCGAGGAAGGAAACCGAGAAAGCAAAGAAGATACTCGGGGATATAATTAAAAAATATAAGGTGACGGCAATTGCGATAGGCAACGGAACCGCATCAAGGGAAACCGAGAGCTTTACTGCGGAGCTTATCAAGGAAATGCCTCATAAGGTCAGCTACATGGTGGTTTCCGAGGCGGGAGCTTCGGTATATTCCGCATCAAAGCTTGCGGCAGAGGAATTTCCCGACTATGACGTGTCGCTTCGTTCCGCCGTTTCGATCGCAAGAAGGCTTCAGGACCCGCTTGCTGAGCTTGTAAAGATCGATCCGAAGGCAATAGGCGTAGGCCAGTACCAGCATGACATGCCGCCGGCAAGAATGGACGAAGCACTCGGAGGGGTGGTCGAGGACTGCGTAAATGCGGTCGGAGTGGATGTAAATACAGCCTCTCATGCACTGCTTTCGCATATTGCGGGGATAAATTCCGCCGTTGCAAAAAACATAGTCAGATACCGCGAGGAAAACGGTGCCTTTACAGACAGAAAACAGCTGATGAAGGTCAATAAGCTCGGCGCCAAGGCATATGAGCAGTGTGCGGGCTTTCTGCGCGTGCCCGGAGGAAAGAATCCCTTAGACAATACCGGAATCCATCCGGAGTCATATGACGCAGCAGCTAAGCTGCTTAAGGCCTGCAGCCTTGAACCGGGCGATATAGGGGATACCGAAAAGCTTAAAAAGACATTAAAAACGGTCTCCCTTGAAAAAATATCAAAGGAGACCGGTGCGGGTATTCCTACCTTGACAGATATCGTTAAAGAGCTTGAAAAACCGGGGAGAGATCCAAGGGACGAACTTCCTAAGCCTCTTATGAGGGACGGAAACGTCATGGAGCTTAAGGATCTGAAGCCCGGCATGGAGCTTATGGGTACTGTCAGAAATGTAATCGATTTCGGCGCTTTCGTGGACATCGGAGTTCACGAGGACGGGCTTGTTCACATATCCCAGATCTGTGACCGTTTTATAAAGCATCCTCTTGAGGCCGTAAAGGTCGGAGAGGTTGTTAAGGTCAGGGTCCTGGAGGTTGATATGAAACGTAAGAGGATCGCTCTTACAATGAAAGGCTTGGGCTGAGTTATTCAAGCGAACCTATATATAAAGGAAGTGATAGCAGATCATCATCGGTGCGATGGTGTTGATCCTGAAGCTCATCTCATAATCGGAGACGGGTGTCTTTAAATAATCGGTCCTGTAAGCGATTGGCAAAATGGAAAAGATAATACATAAAAAAACAAAGATAATTTAAAATATGAACATTTTTCCCTTGCTATTTTACCTACCAAAGTAGTATAATATAATTGCTTGTTTTGGGGATTTGATATTAGGGATTAATTTTGTAAAGGAGAAGGAAATCATGGCAAAGAAAAGAGTTGGGGAGCTGATAAAGGAGGCCAGGACTAATGCAGGAATGACCCAGGAACAGCTTGCCAGGAAAGTCAAAGAAACCTCCGCCTCCGACATAAGCAAGGCCGAGAGGGGAGAACTCGAACTTAATAAGGAACAGCTTAAAGCAATTGCTAAAGCAACCGGAGTAACACAGAAATCACTTCTTGACGCTGCCGCCGGAAAAAGCCTGATGGTAAAACCAGCGGCTGCAAAGAAAACACCGGCTTCGTCGCAGCTAAGACTCAATGCCGGCGAGAAAAAATTAATAGAGCTTTACAGGGCCGCAAATCCGGACGCAAGAAACTACGCCGTTGCGGTGCTTAAAGGAAAAGTACCCACGCTGATGCAGAACATAGGCGGAATTATAGATATACTGTAAGGGAGGTAAAGCTTTGAAAAAAGCAAATATGAAAAGGCTGTTAAGCGGGATTCTTATCGCAGCTCTTGCTGCCGGTATCGTAGGACAGACGGCACCGGTTTCAAGGACCGCAAAAGCAGCCACGGGAGAAGATGTAGTGGCGATCGCGCTTGCCGAGGTCGGATATCACGAAAAAGAAACAAATGCATATCTTGATGATAAACTTGCAAATGCAGGAGACGAAAACTGGACGAAGTACGCAAGGGACGTCGGCTATAACCAGGAAGCTACGGCCGGAAAGAACAACCTTACAAGAGGCTGGTGCGGTTTCTTCGTATGGTGGTGCCTGATGAAAGCGGGACTTCCTAAAACCGCCTACGGTGCATCGGGTTCTCCGGAATATGCAAGACTCTGGTACGTAAGAAACGGACAGTGGCAGGCAAGAGGAAGTTACCTACCGAAAGCCGGAGACGTTATCCTCTTCGACCACTTAAGCGGCGGGAAAAGAGACGGCGTTGCGGACCATATCGGTCTGGTGGACCATGTGGCCGGCAGCTATGTATACACTGTTGAAGGCAATACCAGCAACATGGTAGCCTGCAGGAACTACAAGCTCACCGATGCGGGGATCATGGGCTACGGAATCGTTAACTATGACGGAACTCCCGTAAAGGTGCTTGACGAGTCGGAAAACCCCGGCTATCCTTATTCGATACCTGTCGGAACCTTCAAAAAAGGCTCTAACGGCGTCGGAGTAAAGTGGATACAGACAGCGCTTAACAATATCATGAACGCGGGACTTGACGTTGACGGAGATTTCGGTTCGCTTACCGAAGCCGCTGTCAAGAATTTCCAGACAATGTATGCCATTGATGTTGACGGGGTTGTCGGAAACCAGACAATAACGAAATTAAGGGAAGCATGGGCCGACATTAAGAAAAACGGCGAAGCAACGATAGTGAAAAAAGATCCGGAATATCCTGTGATACTGAGTCTTCCGAACGAAAATAAGGGTTCACAGATAATCATAGACGGTGTTGTGACCGGAGTTTCCTATTCGGGCGAGATAAGCTTCACGGTAAAATGTGAGGATGCATGCTTCGTAGCTGTTAAGAAGGATACCGATACAGAATACAGCCTTCTTGAAGCGGTAAAAACCGAAGAAGAGAATACCTACAGCTTTAAAACAAGCATTGATATCGACACTGAGATTGCAATCTCCAAGACAGGCGATGTCAACGGGGACGGAATAATCGATTCCGCCGATGCAATGCAGATATTAAAGGCTGATGTCGGAAAGGCAGACATTACAGGTCTTGACCTGCTTTGCGCAGATGTCAACAGAGACGGTCTGATAAACTCGGCCGATGCAATGCAGATACTCAGATACGACGTGGGAAAAACCGGTTTTGACTGGTAAAAGGCGATAAAAATAAAGACTACCGTACCTTCAAAGACTGCGATACGGTTTATTGAAGGTACCGGTAGTTGTTTTTTATTTGCACTTGCGTTCAATCCACTTGACACGGAAAGCTTATAATGTTAAAATACCATTTTAGATTGTATACAATAAAGGAGACGAGAAAATGAAGCATACAGACATTAAAGAAATATTTAAAGCTCCTGCATTCGGCAGCGAGACTGTTGTCTGCGGCTGGGTACGTACCTCGAGAGATTCCAAAAATGTGGCGTTCATCGAGCTTAATGACGGAACAAGCCTTAAGCATCTTCAGATAGTAATTGATAAAAGCGGCGAGCTTTCATATGAACCCGACGCACTTAGACTCGGTACCTCACTTAAGGTTTCCGGTACCGTTGTTGAAGGACGTGACGGAGTTCCCGAGATAAATGCAAAGGAAATCAGCATAATAGGCAATTGCCCGCTTGAATATCCTCTTCAGAAAAAGAGGCATACACTTGAATTCCTTCGCACCATGCCTCATC
>DFFN01000141.1:0-344 GCA_002369525.1 Lachnoclostridium sp. UBA3775
CATCATGCCCTGGTCTCCGGCTCCCGTCTCGGCGATAACATCCTCTTCGGACCTTGTCTCTATCGCATTGTCAACACCCATTGCGATATCTGCACTCTGCTCATCGAGAGCAACGATCACTCCGCAGGTATCTGCGTCAAAACCGTACTTTGCTCTGTCATAGCCTATTTCCCTTATTGTATTTCTTACGATTTTCTGTATGTCGACATAGCCCTGGGTGGTCACCTCACCCATTACCAGCACCAGACCCGTGGTGATCGCGGTTTCGCATGCCACACGGCTTTGCGGATCCTGCCTCATCAGCTCGTCAAGTATCGCATCGCTGATCTGGTCGCAGATCTTAT
>DFFN01000141.1:383-10309 GCA_002369525.1 Lachnoclostridium sp. UBA3775
TCGCAGATCTTATCGGGATGCCCTTCTGTTACGGATTCGGAAGTGAATAACCTTCTTTCCATCTTTTACTCCTTTTAAATATCTCTTTTTAAACGATTTCAAGTTTGAACTTCTGTACAGCCTTATAGTCTTCCGAATCAACCTTCATTATCTCGGCTCCGAGGCTTCTCAGCTTTTCGTCGAACTTTTCATAGCCTCGTTCAATATATTCAATATCGGTAAGTATCGATACTCCGTCAGCCTGCAAAGCAGCTATCGTAAGTGCCGCTCCGGCGCGAAGATCGGGTGCTTCCATCACTGCAGGCTGAAGCTGGGACTGGCCCTCAACAAAGGCTGTGCTTCCCTCGACCGTTATCACGGCGCCCATCTTTCTGAGCTCCGCAACATATTTGAAACGGTCCTCCCATATGTTTTCGTTTATGGTCGAAACCCCGTCGGCCGTCGCAAGCACAACTGTTATCTGAGGCTGCATATCGGTAGGAAAACCGGGATAAACCCTGGTCTTTACGATCGCCGGACTCGGTCTGTCCTTGCACACAACCCTTACCGAATCGTCATTTTCTATTATATCGGCACCTATTTCGGCAAGCTTTGCGCTTATTGCCTCAAGATGCTTGGGGATGACATTTTTAAGCGTTATGTCACCCTTGGTGGCGGTGGCAAGGCACATAAAGGTACCTGCCTCGATCTGGTCGGGTATGCACGAATAGGTGCTGCCGTGAAGCTTCTCAACGCCTCGTATCCTTATCACATCGGTACCTGCTCCCTTGATGTTGGCTCCCATTGAATTAAGGAAGTTTGCAACGTCAACTATATGAGGCTCCTTTGCCACGTTTTCGATTATGGTCTGACCCTGAGCCATTGCTGCGGCAAGCATGATGTTTATCGTTGCTCCAACGCTGACCATATCAAGGAAGATGTGGCTTCCGCGAAGGTTGTTTACGTTGGCGTTTATCATGCTGTTCTCGGTCACTACCCTTGCGCCGAGTGCCTTAAAGCCCTTGATATGCTGGTCGATGGGTCTTGAACCTATCTTGCAGCCGCCGGGCATGGCAACGCTTGCCTTGCCGTACTTTCCGAGCAGGGCTCCGAGCAGATAGTAGGATGCTCTGATTTTCTGTATGTAGTCATAATCAACAACAGTTGAATGTATGCTCGCACCGCAGATCTTAACGGTGTGTGCATCGACACGGTCGACCTTTGCGCCTATTGCTTTAATGGCTTCAAGCAACGCGTTTATGTCGCTGACGTCGGGAAGGTTCTCTATCGTAACCTCCTCATCGGTCATTATCGCCCCCGCAAGTATACCCAATGCTGCGTTTTTTGCCCCACCAATAGTAACTTCTCCCGCAAGCGATTTACCGCCTTTAATTATGTATTGATTCATGCTTTTTCCTCTTTTTTACCGAAAATCCAAAGCTGCCGAGCCTTTTCCCAAGCATATAGTACTCTCCGTGCGAATAAACCACCGGTTTCGCATCTGCCAGTTCGAATTTTCCGTTTTTGTTCATATATTCATCATCGACCGAGACCGAAACGACCTCGGCAATGAACATATCATGGCTGCCGAGTTCCCTTATTTCTTTCACTCTGCATTCTATGCAGACAGGGGACTCTTTGATTCCGGGCGGGGATACTTTTTCGGATTTCAGCTCCGTAAGAGCGCATTCCTTAAACTTATCCGTATCCTTTCCGCTTTTAACTCCGCAGTAATCTGCGGCCCTTGCAAGCTTTTCGTCGGTGAGGTTTATGACAAACTCACCGCTTAGTTTTATTATGTGATGGGAATATCTGGATTTTCTCACCGATATGCTCACCATCGGGGGATCCGAACATATGGTTCCGGTCCACGCCACCGTGATTATGTTCGGCCTTTCGCCTTTAAGTGCGCAACTTACCATCACGACCGGCAAGGGATAGAGCATATTGCCCGGCCTCCATACCTGTCTTCCCATTACTGTCCGTTCCTCTTATCGTCTTCCTGTATCATTTTAAGGACGGTGGCGTCCACATCGTCTCCTTCGGCCTCGCCTGCCTCCTGTGCCTGCAGAGCCTTAAGGACCTCGTCTGCTATCGCGTCCCTGATTATCGTATTCTGGGAAGGAACATGCTTTTCTGTCTTTTTGATCTTTTCCTCCGCGGGTTCGTCGGCAACCGGAATTTCTTCTTTTTCCTCCGGTACCGCTTTTTCCGCAGTTTCGGCGGTCTCAGGTACCGTGCTTATGCCGGCGCCCTCAAGGAAGTCGATTTCCGGAAGCTCCTCTCCCTCGAAAGGATCGTAGATCGGCATTTCCTCATAGTCGGGTTCATCCTCCGGAGCTTTTTCTCCGTCTTCCTTCTTTGCTTCGGTTTCGCCCGCCTCTTCTTTATTTTCTTCTTTTACTCCGGTTTCGTCACCGTCTTCATCGTTTGCTTCTGTTTCGTCACCGGATTCATCATCTGCTTCGGTCTCGTCAGCGGCTTCGTCGTCTGCTTCGGTTTCATCGCCGTCTTCATCGTTTGCTTCTGTTTCGCAAGCGGCTTCTTCAAGCCCCGGCTCATCTGCCTTTATGTCGTCGCCGGCGTCTTCCTCGGCACTGTCTGCGCCCGATACCGGAGGAACCTCGGTAAACGCAAGGTTGTCAGCCTGCCTTGCACCGGCATATTCCGACATGTCTATTTCGGTGTAGCTTTCGTTTTCTTCCTCTTCTGCGTGCTTTTCGTGTATGGTCTCGATTATTTCATCGTAACCCGTACCGCTGTGGCAGGCTTCTATCAGGAGACGTGCCTTTCTGGCATAGTCGGTTTCGGGAAACCACAGTATTATGTTCTGGCATTCCGTTTCGCATTCCGAAATCCTGCCGGTCTTGAAGAAAAGCTTTGCAAGCTCAAAAGCCCAGACATCAATGTAGTCGGCTTCCCTTACCTTGAGAAGGTTCTGTATCAGATACTCGTCGGGCTGGCCCATGGCCTTTCCGATCCTGAACTGGTACACATATCTTTCATAATCGTCTTCGTCGAGTTTTTTGAGTTCTTTTACATACTGTATGGCCTGCTCAAGACAGTCCGTCCTGATGTTCAGGTCAATGATCTGTTTGCAGAGCCTTGTGCTTTCGTTTTTCTTGTAAAGCTCGACATAGACACGCTTTGCGGCAATGTAGCGTTCGCTCTCCATGTAGATGTCGGCCATCATTGTAAGGTCATAAGCAGTATGGACATCGGAAGGTCTTAATCTGTCCGCATAGGACAGTGCCTTTTCCAGATCGCCGTTTCTGTAAGCGGTCTTCATGTTATTGATTTTGGATGCCGTAAAAAAAGCCATAGCCTCTCCTTATTCTAATACACGTTTGGATTAATTGTACCACAAAATGTCAATAATAACAATACTTTTTTGTTGACATAAGGCACAAAAAAGGTTATACTGTCTTTGTCGTGCAGCCGGGGAGATAGCGGTGCCCTGTACCCGCAATCCGCTACAGCGGGGGTGATGGCGAACTGAGGGTGACCGTTTGTTGTGCAGCCTCAGGCAAGCGATGTTGACGTCTGGGTCTTACGCGACGGAAACCTGTGAACCGTGTCAGGGCAGGAATGCAGCAGCACTAAGCGGGATCTTTCGGGTGTTGTGAGGCAGCCTGGACCGAGTTGGCTACCTGTGAAGCGATGGTGAGCGGCATTCGAGGGGAGCCGCACGACTTTTGCTATAAATCAGAAATTATTATCATTGTTTTTTTCGAGAGGACAGAAAATGGACGAGAACAGAAGGCGTCCTTCAAATACCGCACCGGTAAGAAGGCCTTCATCTTCCGGCAGCAGGCCGGGTAACAGGCCGGGCAACAGACCGACGGTAAAAAGAAAGAGACGCAGGAGGTTTAAAACCGAATTTAAAATCCTGCTTGCAGCGATTGTCACGCTTACTTTCCTGCTGATAATCGGCATAATTGCTACCATATTTTCCAAAAAAAGCAACAATAACAATAATTCAGGTACAAATGTAACTCCGGCAACGTCCGCAACGGAAGCTCCGACGGCAATGCCCGACACTCCGACGCCGACACCTGAAGTTACAACCACTCCCACCGAGGTTCCCACCGAGACGCCGACACCGACGATAACAACGACTCCGGTGCCCACAAGCTCGGCAACCAAGGCGGATCTTAAGCTTAGCGGAGGCTATGCGATCATAGGCGACACCGTCTGGACATTGTATGTATATAAGGACAAGAACGGCGAAACCTACGCAAACGCGCTCAATGCCTTACGTAAAAAGCTTGACCCCGGAGTCAACATCTACGATATCCTCGTACCTGTAAGCTCCGACATTACCTTCCCCGAGCACCTTAAGGAATTTACAGGCTCCTCGAACCAGAAGGATGCAATCAACGCAATGTACTCGAAGATAGACCAGGGCGTAAATAAGGTCAACGTTTTTGACTCGCTTTATGCCAACCGCGGCGAATATGTATACTTCAGGACCGATCATCACTGGACAAGCTACGGTGCATATCTTGCCTATGCAGAGTTCCTGAAGGCCAAGGGACTTGAGGCTGCTCCGAGAGACAGCTATCAGGTAAAGAGCTTCCCCGGTTTCCTCGGTTCCTACTATGAGCTCTTCTCCATGAAGAACCAGAAGGAAAATCCCGATACCGTTGACATCCTGATGCCCAAATCGGACACCACGATGGAGCTTACCGACACCTCGGGCAACACCAAGATCTGGCCGATGATCAATGATGTTACGAAGTTCACCGCAAGAACCAAATACTGGGCTTTCCTCGGCGGTGACTATCCTTTCACCAAGATAACAAACAGCAAGATAAAGAACGGAAGCTCCTGCATCGTAGTAAAGGAATCCTACGGCAACGCTTTCGCTCCTTTCCTTACCGACAATTATGAATATGTTTACGTAGTCGATTACCGCTTCTACCGCGGCAGCTTTTCAAAGCTTGTAAAAGAGCTCGGAGTAAAGGACGTTATCGTACTCAACAATATATCTACGACCGCAAACACCAAGCTTCTCGGACAGCTTTACAACCTGCTTTCCTACTAAACATATCAAGGAGTTTCATATGAGAAAAAAAATACTGATCGTCTTTGCGGCATTCATGCTGCTTGCGGCCTGCGGAAAAAAGGATGCGTCAAGCTCCGTATCATCCGCCTCAGACGGATCCGCAGGCAAAAGCTCTTCCGCTTCTTCATCGGCTCAAAGCCCGGCGGCGACAAATTTAAGTCCTGCCGAAATCGCCGGTAAGCTTTCGAAAGACATAAGCTTCACCTCCGAAATGATGATGGTGGCCGAGGAAGAGATCGGCAGCTTCATCGAGATCGACAGTTCTGTTGCCGCTTCGCTCTATGTCGTAAACGGCGGAAGCATCGATACACTCGGAGTTTTCAGGCTTGACGATGAAAGCAAGAAGGACGGGCTAAAAACAGCGATCGATGCTTACATGGCAAATCTTCGCGAGAATGCGCAGTATGCAAATCCCGAAGAGCTCCCGAAGCTTGATCATGCGCTAGTCTTAGATTACGGCAATTACGTGGTATGGTGCATCGCACCGGATGCGGCAAATGCAAAGGATGCCATCAACAGGGTATTTTCAAACTAAACATTAAAAACCATTATACAAAAGGGACGCGGATCAGTAAACCCGCGTCCCCGTTTTTTATGTTTTCTTTTTTATCAGTCCTCTTCAACCTTGATCTTGTCAAGATGCCAGATATCCCTTACATAATCCTCGATGGTTCTGTCCGATGAGAACTTGCCGACTCTTGCAACCTGGCTCATTGCCATCTTTGCCCAGCCTGCCTCGTCCTTATATGCTTCCTCGACTCTCTTCTGAGCCTCTGCATATGAACGGAAGTCCTTAAGGATAAAGTACTGGTCTGCCCTGTCATAGCTTGCGTCAAGCAGTGAGTTGTAGATTTCCCTGAAAAGCTCGGTGTCATCGGGTGAGTAGAATCCGTTGATCATCTGAGTCATTACAAGGCGGATATCGCCGTCGGTGTTGTATATCTCGCGGGGGTTGTAGCCGCCGTTGTTTTCATAGGCGATAACCTCGTCGCTTGACATACCGAAGATAAAGATATTGTCTTTTCCGACCTCCTCGGCGATCTCTACGTTTGCACCGTCCATTGTTCCGATGGTAACCGCACCGTTAAGCATGAACTTCATGTTACCGGTACCGGAAGCCTCCTTTGAAGCAGTGGATATCTGCTCGGAAACATCTGCTGCCGCGAAGATCCACTCTGCGTTTGATACGCGGTAGTTCTCAATAAAGACAACCTTGATCTTTCCGTCGATGGTCTTGTCGTTGTTTACCACGTCGGCAACGGAATTGATGAGCTTGATGATGAGCTTTGCCCTTCTGTAGCCTGCGCTTGCCTTTGCACCGAAGATAAAGGTTCTGGGATAGAATTCCATATCCGGATTAGCCTTTAACTGGTTATAAAGGAACATAATGTGCATGATGTTAAGAAGCTGGCGCTTATACTCATGAAGTCTCTTAACCTGTACATCGAAGATTGATCTCGGATCTACCTCGATACCGTTATGCTCTTTGATGTACTCGGCAAGACGAAGCTTGTTCTGGTACTTGATGTTCATGAATTCCTTCTGGCACTTCCTGTCATCAAGATATACCTCAAGCTCCTTCATATGAGAAAGATTGGTTATCCACTCGTCGCCGATCTTTCCGGTCACCCAGTTTGCAAGAAGAGGATTTCCGTGAAGGAGGAACCTTCTCTGAGTGATGCCGTTGGTCTTATTGTTGAATTTCTCGGGCCAGAGCTGATAGAAATCCTTTAACTGCTCGTTCTTCAATATCTCGGTATGAAGTCTTGCAACACCGTTAACGGAGAAGCCTGCAACGATTGCAAGATTTGCCATCTTAACCTGACCGTCCATGATGATAGCCATCTTCTCGATCTTTGAGTAATCGCCGGGATATTTCTCCTGAAGGAGAATAACGAAACGGCGGTTGATCTCTTCAACGATCTGATATATACGGGGAAGAAGTCTTGAGAAGAGCTCAAGAGGCCACTTTTCAAGTGCTTCCGCCATGATTGTATGGTTGGTATATGCACATGAGCGGCTTGTAACGTCCCATGCCTCATCCCATGAAAGATAATATTCATCCATGAGTATTCTCATGAGCTCGGGTACGGTTACTGTAGGATGGGTATCGTTAAGCTGGAAAACAACCTTCTCGGGAAGCTGGCGGATATCCTTGTGAGTTTCCATAAACTTGGATACCGCACGCTGGATGCTTGCCGAAACAAAGAAATACTGCTGCTTTAAACGGAGCTCCTTGCCTGCATAGTGATTATCGTTGGGATAAAGCACCTCGCATATGGTCTGCGCGAGATTCTGCTGCTCCACAGCCTTATGATAGTCGCCCTTGTCAAACTCGGAAAGGTTAAAGTCCACGATAGCTTCGGCATCCCAGATGCAGAGCGTGTCAACCATATGGTTGCCGTAGCCCACGATGGGATAATCATAAGGTATTGCGCGTACCGACTGATAATTTTCCTGAACGAAATGCTCGCGGCCGTTTTCGTCCTTTGTATAGCGTACATAACCGCCGAATTTTACCTCACAGGCATACTCGGGACGCTTGATCTCGAAGGGGTTGCCCTCACGAAGCCAGTCATCGGGCATCTCAACCTGGAAGCCGTCCTTTATGGCCTGCTTGAACATACCGTACTTATAACGCACGCCGCAGCCGTATGCGGGATATCCGAGAGTTGCGAGCGAATCAAGGAAGCATGCGGCAAGACGGCCGAGACCGCCGTTACCGAGCGCAGGATCGGGCTCCTGCTCTTCAATGTCTTCAAGGTCGATTCCGAGCTCCTCGAGTGCCTTCTTGATGTCCTTGTCAGCCTTTAGGTTGATGATGTTGTTTCCGAGCGCACGTCCGAGAAGGAATTCCATGGAAAGATAGTAGACCTTCTTTGCATCGGTCTTTTCCATTTCCTTCTGTGTCTTTGCCCAGTCATCAACGATATAATCCTTAACGGCATATGCTACTGCCTGGTATATCTGCTGCTTGCTTGCGTCTTCAACTGTTCTTCTGTAAAATGTTTTCAAATAGTCCTGAACATTCTTTTTGAATTCTTTTTTGTTGATCTGCATCTGTGTCCTCCTGTTTACTATTCTTTACTTTCCCATTCATCAAAGCTTCTTAACCGAAAGCGTTACGTTCTCACCGTTCAGGCTCCATTCCTTTACGAAACCGTCTGCGGTGTTTCCGGTGATCGCATCGGCCATGACTATGCGCTTGATCTCATCCGCATTCTTTTCGCAGATCGCGGTGATCTTGTCATTTCCGGATACGCCGACGGTAATCTTATCCATTACCTCAAATCCGGCGTCCTTACGCATGGTCTGAACCTTTGAAATTATCTCTCTAACGAAGCCCTCTTCGATGAGTTCTTCGGTCAGATTCGTGTCAAGTACGACTGTGATTCCCTTA
This sequence comes from Lachnoclostridium sp. UBA3775, assembly GCA_002369525.1. Classification (GTDB taxonomy): domain Bacteria; phylum Bacillota; class Clostridia; order Lachnospirales; family Lachnospiraceae; genus UBA3775. The sequence continues at coordinate 8,831 of DFFN01000141.1, forward strand.
TCCTCGGTAGAAACGAATTTTTCGTTCTTCACAGTCTCGATAAGAAGATCCTCTCTTGCGATCTTCTCTTCGGTGCCGTCAACAACAACGGTAACAAAGTCGCCTGCATTGAGCTCTGCCACGGCTTTTGCGCTGTCAAGGTTAGCGAGAGCCTCCTTAACGGCTCCTATGGCTTTTCCGAAACGTTTTCCGAGAGTACGGAGCTGAGGCTTGAAAAGATAGGTGGTGAAGCCGGAAACATCGTCGGTAAACGTCACCTTCTTTACATTTAGCTCATCCTCAACGATCTCGATGTAGAAATCGGTAAGCTTCTTCTCGCTCTTGACAAACATTTCGCCGATGGGCTGGCGCTGCTTGATGTTTGCCGCATTACGTCCGGCACGTCCGAGTACGACAACGTCAAGGACGGTCTCCATCTGAGCCTCAAGCTCATTATCGATCATGCTTTCGTCGCATACGGGGAAATCGCAGAGATGAACGCTTTCGGGTGCCGAAGGATCGATAGAGCATACGAGGTTGCGATAGATATCCTCGGTCATGAAAGGTATCATCGGAGCGGCCGCCTTTGCGATCGTCACAAGCGCGGTGTAAAGGGTCATATAGGCATTGATCTTATCCTGTTCCATGCCCTTTGCCCAGAAACGCTCACGGCAGCGTCTTACGTACCAGTTGCTCATCTCATCCACGAAATCGTCAAGCGCTCTTGCCGCTTCGGGTATCATATATTTGTCAAGATTCTCGTCAACCTTCTTAACCACGGTATTAAGCTTACTGAGAAGCCATTTGTCCATTACGGGAAGCTTGTCATATTCAAGACTGTACTTTGTGGCATCGAAGTTATCGATATTTGCGTATAAGGTGAAGAAAGCATAGGTGTTCCAAAGAGTGCCCATAAACTTTCTCTGGCCCTCCTGCACTGCCTTGCCGTGGAAACGGTTGGGAAGCCAGGGTGCCGAATTAATGTAGAAGTACCAGCGGATAGCGTCTGCGCCGTATTCCTTAAGTGCTTCAAAAGGATCTACGGCATTTCCGAGATGCTTGCTCATCTTCTGTCCCTTCTCGTCAAGCACAAGGCCGAGAACGATAACGTTTTCATATGGTGCCTTGTTAAAGAGAAGCGTGGACTCAGCCATCAGCGAGTAGAACCATCCTCTTGTCTGGTCGACAGCCTCTGAAATGAAGGCTGCGGGGAACTGCGATTCAAACACTTCCTTGTTTTCGAAAGGATAGTGATGCTGTGCAAAAGGCATAGCGCCCGAATCAAACCAACAGTCGATAACCTCGGGTACACGGTGCATCATTTTTCCGCACTTGGGACAGGGGATCGTTACCTCGTCGATATAAGGACGGTGAAGCTCGATCTTTGCATTGTCGGGATTTCCGCTCTTTTCGGCAAGCTCTGCACGTGAGCCTATTGAAACCATCTCACCGCATTCGCAGGTCCAGATGTTAAGAGGAGTTCCCCAGTAACGGTTACGG
>DFFN01000026.1 GCA_002369525.1 Lachnoclostridium sp. UBA3775
AGATGTTAACCATTCTGTCAACCTTGTCATCAGGGGTATTTACGCTTAAGATTCCGAGAAGCGCATCCCATGCAGCCCTGAGCTCTGCAAGTCCTGCGGCAACCTTCTCGGGGGTGTTGTACTTGTCGATCATCTCAAGGGCTTTTACCTTGTTGATGGTCTTGCCGTCAGCCTCGAACTTCTCGGCAACGGGCATCTCAACATAGCCAAGGATGAAAACAAGAGTCTTGCTCTCGCCGGGAGCGAGGGTAATCTTCTTGAAGTGAGAAGCGATCGGTGACCAGCCGTCTGCGAAGGAATTGTTAGCCTTGTTTGCAAGAACAGCCTGAGGATCGTTGAAACCGTTGTAAAGGCCGATGAAGGCATCTCTGTCGGTATCATAGCCGTCGATCTCATCGTTTACGGTATAGAATGCGAAATGATCGCGTCTGTCTCTGTATTCTGTTTTATGATATATTGTTGAACCTTTGATCTCAACACGTCCTGTTGAGAAGTTTCTCTGGAAGTTGGTGCAGTCATCCTGTGCATCCCAGAGACACCACTCTGCAAATGAGAAGAAGCCGAAGCTCTTTGTCTCGGAAGACTCGTTGGTAAGAACAACCTGCTGAACTTCACCGTCATAATTCTGGGGAACAAAGAAGGTAGCCTCTGCCTTAAGACCGTTCTTTGAGCCGGTGATCACGGTGTAGCCCATACCGTGACGGCACTCGTAAGAATCAAGCTCGGTCTTTACGGGTGACCAGCCGGGATTCCAGACAGTACCGTTATCGTTGATATAGAAGTAGCGACCGCCCATATCGATCGGTACATTGTTGTAGCGGTAACGTGTGATTCTGCGGAGTCTGGCATCTTTGTAGAAAGAATAACCGCCGGCAGTATTGGAGATAAGTGAGAAGAAGCCCTGGGTTCCGAGGTAGTTGATCCAAGGATAAGGGGTTCTGGGTGAGGTGATGACATACTCGCGTTTAGCGTCATCGAAATAGCCGAATTTCATATAAACCCTCCTGAGTTTTTATTTTATCAAACTTAAGTATAGCAAAAAACACAGAAAATGTAAATCATTTGCTTGCATTTTTTTGTCCCGTCATCCACGGTCCGAACTCCCCGTCCTCCGTAAGGGCGATACCGGTCTCAACCTTTGTGGTATTCACCTTTTCTTCCGGATCAGCGGGCATTGCATTCCTGGCATAGATAACATATACCGCAATGCCGATCACGATGCAGGCGATAAGCCACATGATGATCGCGAACCTTCTCAGCCTCTTGTGGTAGAGCATATCCGAGCTTTTTCTGCTTCCGATTATTTTTTCATCGTATTCTCTGCGTATACCCGAATTTCTTTTCATTAAAATCAACCTATACTATGGTTTGTTTGTTCATGCAGCACTGCTTATACTTTCTGCCGCTGCCGCATGGGCAGGGATCGTTTCTTCCTATCTTCTTGGGCTTAACGATCGTGCCGGACTTTCTCTGCTGGGTATGGATTTCCTTTCTTCTTTCCTTTGTAAGTATCTCATCCCACTGGGGAAGATTGTAAAGCCAGTCGGCATTGCAGTCGCACATGTTATAGTAAAGCTTTTCGGGATCAAAACCAAGATTTACAACAGTGTCCTCGGTCATCTCCTCTATGGGATTTGGCTCCTTTAAGCTGTCATTGATTCCGTCAAGGAAACCTACGAAGGTTTCGATCTTCATTTCATATTTTTCAGCCAGTTCCTTTACGGTTCCGGTAACTGTTGTTTCCGGATCAGACAAAAGCTTTTCATATACAGCCTTTTCCTCTGCAAAATAATTGCCCCAGAAAACCTTTCCGAACTTTTCGTCCATGTTCTGGTCATAAGCCTTGTCTCTCCAGTCAGTAAGTAAACTCATAATTCCTCCTGTTTATTGTTTCATTCATTATCTGCCGTTTCCGCTGTGGCGGGACTTGCCGTACTCTCTCTTTCGGCTTCGCCGGGTGTGGCCAGTTCGACTGCGGGATTTATGTTTCCGCCTCTTTTGCCCGGCTTCCCGGCTTCCCTCCGGTCTGCCTGTCTGCGCAGATACAATCCGCCCAAAACCGCTGCCGACAGTATTATCAAAACGACAGTATATGTTATTATATCACGAATGTGCGATTTTATAAAGCATTTTAAACGCGATTCGTGATTTTTTTCCTCTTTATCATCTGTTACGGCCGCGGAAGCCTTCACAAAATCCAGAATTTCGGCCCTTTCCGGCTCCGGACCGCCATATTCTTCTTCGTCCGAGCCTTCATCTTCGCCGGATTCATCTTCATCGGATTCATCAGCATCATCTTCGCCGGATCCGTCAGCATATTCGTCCGCTTCGTCATCTTCCTCTTCGGGTCCGCTTTCCGGAATGATCCTGTAAATTTCGGCAGGAACCGGCTCATAGGTATAATCGTCATCCTCTTCGAGCTCGGTTTCCACGTATTCCCCGTCATCCTTCGGCTCATCGCCGTCCCAATTATCGCTCATTCTTCGCTTTCCTTCTCACTGTCTTCTTTTTCTTCCTTCAAAAAGGCTTCTCTTTCCCTTTTTGATCTTCCGTGCGTCTTGTCATATACGAAGATCAGGCAGTAAATGATTATCGGAACAAAAACGGTAAGGAAAAGCGAGCTTATCATCACTTCCTTGCTTCCGAACGCCATGCCGAAGCACATGACAACGATAAATACGGCGATGCATACCAGCGCCGCCCTTGCCATTATCACTTTAAAACGGCTGTTTTCACCCTCAGCAGTGTTTTTTTCGTTTTTTATTTCCACAATAAATATTCTCCGTTCATAAAAGATTTGATAAAAACCCGGAATTATGATATATTATTGTCAAAAGTATCCGGGAGGTGATCCGACATGCTGCCAAACGACCCCTATATCATGCTGAGCTATGTAAATACAAAGCTCCGCGATTCATATCCTACGCTTAACGAGCTCGCCATCGCCGAGGATGTTGCGCAGGAGGATATCCTTAGTAAGCTCCAGGCCATAGGCTACACCTACGACGAAGAAAGCAATCGCTTTATATAATAGGTTATCCGGCGATATTTGTCAAGCGATAACGTTTTACGAAAACCATGGACGAAATAAAATTTTTAAAGAAAGACGTAAAAGCCGAAATAATCGAAAAAAAATCCCGTTTCATTGCCTATGTCACTCCGGCTGACAGCGAAGAAAAGGCCATGGAGTTTATTGCCGCGATACGCAAAAAGCACTACGATGCAAGGCACAACTGCTACGCCTACAGCTGCGGCGGAGTCATCAAAAGCTCTGATGACGGCGAACCGGCCCATACCGCCGGCCGTCCGATGGCCGAGCTGATCTCAAAAGAGGGTCTGGACAATGTGTGTGCGGTCGTGACCAGATATTTCGGCGGCGTGCTTTTGGGGACCGGCGGGCTTGTAAGAGCCTATCAGGGCGCCCTGGCAAAAGCACTGGCGGAGGGAGAATACTACAGCTTAAAGCCAAGCTTCGGCTTCCATATACTCTGCGATTACAACGACCACGGCAGACTTACGCGCTATGCCGAAACAAACGGTTTCATGCTTGAGAACCAGAGCTGGTCCGACAAAGTGGAATTTGACCTTTATGTCCCTTCTGAAAGAAAGGAAGACGCAAGAGAAGATGTAACAAGCCTGTGTGCCGGCAAGGCCGTCATCACCGAGCTTGGCCCCTGTCTCAGATAAATTATGCACTACGGAAAACGAAAAATCGAGGAAAGACAGCTTATGCTCCGCTCAAAAACAAGGCGGGTGCATTCTTTTGTCATGGTAATGGCGCTGAGACTCTTATTTATTGTCTCAGTGATGGCTGCCGGCGTCTTTTTTTCGGGTGCATACGGCGCTCTGAAGGGAATAATCAGCAAATCCCCCTCCCTTGCGACCATAGACAAATTTCCGGAAGAGAAAAAGACCGTTGTTTACTATTCCGACGGAAAAACGGTGGCCGAAGCCTTCACTGAGGCATATCCCGAAGCACAGTATGTTCGTTATGAAAACATATCCGATCACATAATAAATGCGCTGATAGCAAAAGAAGACGCGGACTTTTATAAGCACCGCGGTATTGACATGCGCTCTGTTTTAAACGGAAATCCCGCTGCTTTTTTCAATACCGGCAGCGAAGAAAACTACACTCTGACCCAGAAGCTTCTTAAAAACCGCATCTTTTCCGAGTACAGCAGGCAAAAATATTATTTCATTCAGGAAAAACTGCAGGAAAGCTATCTTGCCATCACCCTCGAAAGAAACAACAGCAAGGAAAAGATCGTCGAATATTATCTTAATTCGATAGATGCCGGCAGCTCGCACGGCATATATTCGGCCTGCATCTACTATTTCGACAAGGAGCCCGCCGACGTGACGTTGTCCGAAGCCTGTGTGCTTATCCCGGCGCTCACAGATCCGTCCTATGCAGACCCGCTCTATAATGCAGCCGTAAACAGACAGCAGCGCCAGGCTCTTCTGTCCCGCATGCTGCTGCTCGAATTCATCACCAGGGAACAATATGACGAGGCCGTTGACGACACCTATGACGTCTACGAAAACATCGCTCTCAGGTTTAAAAACCATAACGATTATTTCAGCGAGGAGCTCAAAAAGCAGGTTTTAAACGACCTGATCGCCAAGGGCTATTCTTCCTACGAGGCCTCCTCTCTGCTCTTTAACGGCGGCCTCACCATCCATTCCACCCTTGACAAAGACATACAGCTCATTCTGGATGAGGAATTCACGAAAAAATCCAATTTTCCGGCTGTCGGAAACGGAAGCTGGTATGAACTTGATGCCGGCTGGGAGCTTATTGTAAACACTCTCTACCGCGGCAGGCTTGTATATTCACAAAAAGACCTTTTTGAATACTATTCTGAATTTGAAGACACCGAAAACCTGTATAAGCATGAGGATGACAGCCGGACAGGCATCAGCTTCTCCACCTACTCAAGGAAGGATCTTGACGAAAAAATCGCCGCCTTCGTTTTAAAGCAGAGGAACGAAAGGGATGTTATCAGCGTTGTCGAAAAAAATCATGTATATCCCATCGAGCCCCAGGCGGCCATGGTCATAATGAATGCAGCCGACGGTTCGGTTGCCGCGATCTACGGGGGAAGAGGTTTGCTTAAAAGCAACAGTCTTACAAACCGCGCCTCCGAAATATACCGCAGTCCCGGTTCCGCCTTTCTTGTTCCTGCTGTTTTCATGCCTGCGCTTGACTCCGGAAACTATACCCTTGCAAGCACCTTTAACGATTCCTACTACAGCTACACAGAAAATGACCTCACAATGACGATAGACAACTGGTATTCGACCGGCTACGAGGGCTTAAGCTCGATACGCCGCGCAATATATCATTCCATGAACATTGTTTCCGCGCGCTGCTTCGACCGCATCGGCATCGTAAGCTCCCTTGCATATTTAAAGCGTCTCGGGTTCTCAAAGCTTAACCAGGCCGGCGACCGCGGCGTTTCCCTTGCAATCGGGACCTTAAGCGGTGGCGTAAGCCTTGTCGAGCTTACCGGTGCTTACGCATCGATTTCAAACGGCGGAGTCTATAACGAACCGCGCTTTTATTCAGCCGTATACGACAAGGAAGGAAAGCTTCTTCTCGGAGAAAAAAACAAGAGCCGCGTAAGCAAGACCTCCACTGCCCTTCTCCTTACCGATGCCATGAAGGATACGGTCACAAAGGGCACCGGAAGCCGTTGTGCCTTCGATGACCTGGATGTTGAAATAGCGGGAAAAACTGGAATCACCGAGGATCATGCCGATCTGTGGTTCGTCGGCTACACACCCTACTACTGCGCAGGAATATGGTCCGGTTCCGACAATCCGACGCCTCTTTCCGAAACCCAGTACCATAAGCTGATATGGAAAAATGTCATGGAAAGAATACATAAGCAGAAGAATCTCACTGTCGGAAGCTTTTCAAAGGATAAGCTTGTATCCCGCGAAGTGTGTAAAAAATGCGGCAATCTTGCCGTTACCGGCCTTTGCGACTGTTCCTCCGCAGGCAACCTTATCGTGACCGAATACTTCACCGAGGACACGGTACCGACCGAAAACTGCAGCTGCTGCAGGAAAATCCTTGTCTGTGACGACACAGGCATGGCGGCATCCGAAAACTGTCCCAACACCCATACCGTGATCGTACTTGACAAAAACGAAACCCCCGAAGCCATAAGCCACGGGGGTACTGCGGATTCTGCATATTGCATCACGCCTGAAATGCTTTACAGCTGCTCATATCACAGAAAAAGCAGATGATTTTATACGGCAAGTGCAGCTACCATCTTTTTGACATATTCATAAACCGGCTCTGCCGAATTTTCTCCGTTTGCCGCTATGATCTTTACTATCGCGCTTCCGACTATCGCCCCGTCGGCATATTTCGTAAATTCTGCAACCTGTGCAGGCTCATGGATTCCGAAGCCGATGGCAACCGGCACATCTGTTACGGCCTTTATTTTGTCTACTATTGCCCGTACATCGGTCTTTATCTCGCTGCGGACTCCCGTCACTCCCATTGAAGACACAACGTAAATATAACCCTCGGCCTCTTTGGCTATCATCTGTATCCTGTCGTCGCTCGTCGGCGCGATGAGGGATATGATATCAATGCCGTTATCCTTTGCGGCCTGATGTATCTCTTCTTTTTCTTCGAAAGGCATATCCGGAACGATAAGTCCGCTGATGCCCGCTTCGGCACAGCGTTTGCAGAACTTTCCGGGGCCGTATTTAAAAACCGGATTTAAATAGGTAAGGAAAACCAGCGGCACATCCACCTTTTTGCTGACTCTTTCCACCATATCAAAAACCATGTCCGTTGTGCAGCCTCCGGGCGCGGAAAGCGCACGTACATTTGCATCCTGAATCACGGGGCCTTCTGCTATCGGGTCCGAAAAGGGTATTCCGATCTCAATAAGTGCGGCACCCGCCTCCGCCATTTTAATGATGAATTCTTCGGTCTTTTCAAGGCTCGGATCTCCGGCCGTAAGAAAAGGTATGAAGCTTTTTTTATTTTTAAGTGTTTCGTATATTCTGCTCATTTTTGGTTTTCTCCTAACTGTTCCGTCTTTTTACTCATGAAGGTCTATTCCGCGGTAACGCGCGATCGCTGCCACGTCCTTGTCGCCGCGGCCGGACAGACAGCAGATGATGATCTGGTCCTTTTTCATCTTCGGTGCGATTTTCATAACATGGGCAACCGCATGTGAGCTTTCAACCGCCGCGATGATGCCCTCGGTCCTTGCGATGAATTCAAAAGCGTCAACAGCCTCGTCATCGGTAACGGGAACATATTCGGCCCTGCCGATGTCCCGAAGATATGCATGCTCGGGTCCGACTCCCGGATAGTCAAGTCCTGCCGAAATTGAATATACGGGCGCGATCTGACCATACTTATCCTGGCAGAAATATGATTTCATTCCGTGGAAGATACCCTCGGTTCCGGTCGCCATTGTTGCCGCGGTCCTGTCTGTATCCACGCCTTTTCCTGCCGCCTCGCAGCCGATAAGCTTAACGCTCTCGTCCCCTATGAATTCATAAAACATGCCCATGGCATTCGAGCCGCCGCCCACGCAGGCCATCACGACATCCGGAAGCCTTCCTTCCTTTTCAAGTATCTGCGCCCTTGCCTCGCGGCTTATCACAGACTGGAAATCACGTACTATCATAGGGAAGGGATGGGGGCCCATTACGGAACCGAGAACGTAAAGAGTATCATCAACCCTCTTTGTCCATTCTCTCATGCACTCATTGACAGCGTCCTTAAGGGTCATGGTTCCCGACTCAACCGGATGTACCTTTGCGCCGAGCAGCTCCATACGGTAAACGTTAAGCGCCTGGCGTATGGTGTCCTCCTTGCCCATGAAAATCTCGCACTCAAGGTCAAGAAGTGCAGCTGCGGTTGCGGTTGCAACACCGTGCTGGCCCGCACCGGTCTCAGC
>DFFN01000181.1 GCA_002369525.1 Lachnoclostridium sp. UBA3775
TCACAGGCGGCGGTTTCTATGAGAACATACCGAGAATGCTTCCCGAAGGAAAACACGCGGTTGTGAAGAAAGACAGCTATGAAGTTCCCGCAATCTTTAAGCTTATCGCCAAGACGGGCGGTATTTCAGAGCAGATGATGTACAACACCTTTAATATGGGTGTCGGAATGATGCTTGCGATCGATCCCGCAGATTCAGGGAAAGCAAAGGAAATCATTAATGCCGCAGGCTACTCTGCCTTTACCTGCGGAAGCATAATTGACGGCGAAAAAGGAATTACAATAGAATAAAAACCTTCATCAGTAATGAATCGGAGTAAATGCCATGTTTAAAATAGTTGCACTTGTCAGCGGCGGCGGCACGAATATGCAGGCCATCATTGACGCCATAAAAACCGAAAGAATAACGGATACTGCCATGGTCGGTGTCATTGCAAGCAATCATGAGGCTTATGCACTTGAAAGAGCCCATCTTGCAGGAATACCCACCTCTGTTGTGTGCAGAAAGGATTATGAAAGCAAGGAAGAAAGAGATGATGCGCTTATAAAAACCATTAAGGGTTACGAGCCGGATCTTATCGTGCTCGCGGGTTATCTTACAATCATCCCAGAAAAGCTTGTGACGCTTTATCCCAACAAAATAATCAACATCCATCCTTCGCTGATCCCTTCATTCTGCGGGGACGGCTTCTACGGCCTTAAAGTACATGAAAAGGTGCTTGAACGCGGCGTTAAGGTAACAGGGGCTACCGTTCATTTTGTCGATACGGGAACCGATACCGGTCCCATAATCATGCAGAAGGCAGTAAACATTCTTCCGGGAGATACTCCCGAAATACTTCAGAGAAGAGTTATGGAGCAGGCTGAGTGGAGGATACTTCCCGAGGTTGTTGATGCTCTTGCTCACGGAAGGGTTAAGAAAAACAGTTACGGAAATTATTATGTAGAGGAAAAGAAAGAGGTATAAGATGAAGGTACTTGTTGTAGGAGGCGGCGGAAGAGAACATGCAATCGTTTATAAGCTTTCGCAGAGCCCGCAGGTCGATAAAATTTATTGCGCTCCCGGAAATGCCGGTATTGCGGCACTTGCGGAGTGTGTTGACATTAAGGTGATGGAGTTTGAAAAGCTTGTAAGCTTTGCAAAGGAAAAGGAAATCGATCTTACAGTTGTGGCTCCCGACGATCCCTTGGTCGCAGGAGCTGTAGATGCTTTTAAGGCTGAGGGGCTTCGTGTGTTCGGACCGGAGGCAAAGGCTGCGATAATTGAAGGCTCTAAGGCATTTTCCAAAGACCTGATGAAGAAATACAATATTCCTTCGGCGGCCTATGAAACATTTGACAATGCGGATGATGCCCTAAAATATCTTGAAAATGCCAAGATGCCCATAGTTTTAAAGGCTGACGGACTTGCTCTCGGAAAGGGCGTTCTTATCTGCAATACCCTTGAAGAAGCAAAAGAAGGCGTTAAGACAATAATGCTTGACAAACAGTTCGGTTCTGCCGGAAATAAGATGGTAATAGAAGAGTTCATGACCGGACGTGAGGTAAGCGTGCTTCTTTTCTGCGACGGAACCAACATCAAGGCAATGTCAAGTGCCCAGGATCATAAACGTGCCAAGGACGGTGATCAGGGCCTTAATACCGGAGGAATGGGTAATTTCTCGCCCAGTCCTTTCTATACCGAAGAAATCAAAAAATTCTGCGAAGAAAAGATATTCAAGCCTACAATGGCAGCGATGAAAGCCGAGGGCAGGGACTTTGTCGGAGTTCTTTTTGTGGGACTGATGCTGACACCCGACGGACCGAAGGTACTTGAATACAATGCAAGATTCGGAGATCCCGAAGCTCAGGTTGTGCTTCCGAGACTTGAAAATGATATAATCGATGTTTTCAATGCCTGCATAGACGGTACTCTTGACAAGGTTGACCTTAAGTTTTCGGATGAGGCCTGTGTATGCGTGATACTTGCATCGGACGGCTATCCCGTTAAGTATGAAAAAGGATTCAAAATAAGCGGACTTGAGAAGTTTGACGGAAAGAAAGACTATTTCTGCTTCCATGCGGGCTCCAAATTTGATTCCGAAGGCAACATTGTCACCAACGGCGGAAGAGTCTTAGGCATTACAGCCAAAGGCAGGGATTTAAAAGAGGCCCGCGCAAAGGCTTATGAAGCGGTTGAATGGGTCGATTTCGAAAACAAATACTTCAGACACGATATCGGCAAGGCCATAGATGAGGCCTAGGTGCCGGGAAATATGGTACAATAAATGATCGAATATAATTACATTGTGAGACGGGCTCTGGAATATGCAGAGGATATCGCAAGGGAATACGGCGAAAAATATATAGGCAGCGAGCATCTTTTGTACGCACTCATGAATATGGGCGGCGTTGCGGGAGAGGTGCTTGAAAAGTATGTAAAAGAAGCCGACTATGAAAAAAAGCTTTATGAGCTTTCGCCAAAAAATGACACGCAGACAAAAGGAAAGCTACGCAAAAGCGAAAAATACGAGCTTATCCTTAAAAATTCCTTTGAGGAGGCGAAGAAGCAGAAGACCGAGGAGGTTACGACCGCACAGGTTTTGCTTGCGATTCTTAAGGAAAATGACTGCATTGCCGTGAGGATACTTAACACACTTAAGGTAAACCTTCCGGAGCTGTTCGCCGAAATATACAAATCACAGGGCTACGGTAACGAGGATATACGCCGTGAAATGTCAATGGTGAGACATAACAATTCCTCCGGCTTTTTAGAGCAGTTCACCAAGGATCTGACAAAGATGGCCGAAGAGGGAAAACTCGATCCTGTTATCGGAAGGAAAGACGAGATAAAGAGGGTTCTTGAAGTAATATGCAGAAGAACCAAAAACAATCCCTGCCTTGTCGGAGAGCCCGGAGTCGGAAAGACTGCGATAGTTGAAGGAATTGCACAGTTAATAGCCGACGGAAGCGTTCCTGATGAGCTTGCGGGAACAAGGATACTGACTCTCGATCTTTCGGGCATGGTTGCCGGCTCAAAATACAGAGGTGAGTTCGAGGAAAGAATCAAGAAGGTCATGGCAGAGGTCATAGCCGCGGGAAACATCATTCTGTTCCTTGACGAGATCCATACTCTTATCGGTGCGGGTTCGGCGGAAGGATCTTTGGATGCGGCAAACATTTTAAAGCCTGCGCTTTCGCGCGGTGAGCTGAGGATAATCGGCGCCACGACAAGGGATGAATACAGGAAAAGAATTGAAAAGGATGCCGCGCTTGAAAGAAGGTTCCAGCAGATAGTCATCGAAGAGCCCGACGAAGCAATGAGCATTGAGATACTCGAAGGACTTTGCGAAAGGCTTGAGAAACATCACGGGCTTCTGATCAGCGATTCCGCAATCGAAGCGGCAGTAAGGCTTTCGGCAAGATATGTTTCGGACCGCTGCCTGCCGGATAAAGCGATAGACTGTCTTGACGAGGCATGCAGCAGGGTCAGGCTTAAGGATTTCAGGCTGAAGCCTGAGATGACCGAGCTTGAAAAGTATATCATAGAGCTTGAAAACGATGCCGACGATGCTTTTTCCGACGGCATGGATGATGAATATAAAAAGCTGACGGCCGAAATAAATGAGCTTCGCAAAAAGCTTAAAAAGCTCAAAGGAAGCATTAAATCGAAAAAGGACCTGATTGTTACCGAAGATGATATTGCGGAGGTGATAAGCCTGCAGAGCAGGGTTCCGGTAGCAAAGCTTAAGGAATCCGAAAACATGGCACTTCTGAATCTTGAAAAAACCTTACATAAGAGGGTAATAGGACAGGAAGAGGCCATTAAGGCCGTGGCAAAGGCAATCAGAAGGGGCAAGGCCGGAGTAATGAATCCGGACAGGCCCATAGGATCTTTCCTTTTCCTGGGTCCGACCGGTGTCGGAAAGACAGAGCTCTCAAAAGCTCTTGCGGAAGCCATGTTCGGCAAGGACAATGCTGTGATCAGGGTTGATATGTCCGAATATATGGAAAA
>DFFN01000035.1:0-6585 GCA_002369525.1 Lachnoclostridium sp. UBA3775
GCTTCCGCAGGGGCAGGGATCGTTCGGCATGATCTTCTTGTCGCTTCTCTTTACGGTACGGCTGACCGTGTTGTCCTCACGGTTTGTTCCGGTTACCTTTGCAACCTCCTCACGCTTAACCTCCTGCTTTACGGTTATGTGCATGATCATCTTAACGGTATCTTCGGCGATGCCCTGAGTCATTTCCTCGAACATGTCAAAGCCCTGGATCTTATATTCCTGAGCGGGATCGCGCTGTCCGAGTGCCTGAAGTCCGATACCCTGACGGAGCTGATCCATATCATCGATGTGCTGCATCCAGCGTGTATCGATTGCTTTGAGAAGGATAACACGCTCTGCCTCTCTGAACTGTTCAGCCTCGGGGAACTGTGCTTCCTGAGCTTCGTACTGCTTAAGGGCCTTCTCGATCAGATCCTCCTTAAGGCTCTTCTTTGTAACATGCTCAAGATATTCCTTGTCGGGCACGATTTCAAGCCTGGGGAAAATATTCAAAAGCTTTGAGTTGACCTCGGGAATATCCCATTCCTCCGGATTCTGGTCCTCGCCTATATGGGTGTCTACTGTTCTTTCGATAATTTCCCTTAACATTTTGAGGATGGGCTCGCGCATGCTCTCGCCGTCAAGAACCCTTCTTCTTTCCTCATATATGATCTCACGCTGCTCATTGTTTACCATATCATACTCGAGCAGGTTTTTACGTATACCGAAGTTGTTGTCCTCAATCTTCTTCTGTGCTTTCTCGATAACGTTGGAAAGCATCTTGTGGTGGATCTCCTGGCCGTCGGTGATTCCGAGGGTTTTGAAGATTCCCATCATCCTCTCCGAACCGAAGAGTCTCATCAGATCGTCCTCGAGTGAAATATAGAAACGCGATTCACCGGGATCGCCCTGACGTCCGGCACGTCCTCTGAGCTGGTTATCGATACGCCTTGACTCATGTCTTTCCGTACCGATTATCTTCAGACCGCCAAGCTCGGTTACGCCCTCGGCAAGCTTGATATCGGTACCACGGCCGGCCATGTTCGTTGCGATCGTAACCGCTCCGAGCTCGCCCGCTCTCGCGATTATCTCAGCTTCCATTTCATGATACTTTGCATTCAGCACCTGATGAGGGATGCCTGCTTTCCTGAGAAGCAGCGAAATCTCCTCACTGGATTCGATGGTGACCGTACCAACAAGCACGGGCTGCTTCTTGTCATGAGCCTCTTTTACATGCTCGACTATCGCATTTAATTTTTCCTTCTTTGTACGGTAAACCGCGTCGTCATAGTCCTTACGCTGAACCGGCTTGTTTGTCGGAACCTCGATAACATCCATTCCGTAGATCTCGCGGAATTCCTTTTCCTCCGTAAGAGCCGTACCGGTCATACCGCATTTCTTTTCATATTTATTGAAAAAGTTCTGGAAGGTAATGGTCGCAAGGGTCTTGCTTTCCCTCTTAACCTTTACATGCTCCTTTGCCTCGATGGCCTGGTGGAGACCGTCTGAGTAGCGGCGGCCCGGCATGATACGTCCGGTAAAGTCGTCAACGATCAAAATCTCGTCTTCGTTTACTACATAGTCCTGATCCTTGAACATCAGGTTATGTGCGCGAAGCGCAAGGATTATATGATGCTGTATGTCAAGGTTTTCGGGATCTGCAAGGTTTTCGATCTTAAAGAAATTCTCAACCTTTCTTACGCCTTCTTCTGTAAGGTTGACGCTCTTTTCCTTTTCGTCAACTACGAAGTCTCCGGTTTCCTGAACCTCGTTACCCATGATCATGTCCATCTTGGTAAGCTCGGTTGCGGTACCCTTCTTCAACTGTCTTGCAAGAAGATCGCAGACCTCGTAGAGCTTGGTGGATTTTCCGCTCTGTCCGGAAATGATAAGAGGAGTTCTTGCCTCATCGATAAGCACCGAGTCGACCTCATCGATAACCGCGAAGGGAAGCCCGCGCTGAACAAGCTTTTCTTTATAGATTACCATGTTGTCACGCAGGTAATCGAAACCGAACTCATTGTTGGTTCCGTATGTTATGTCGCACGCATATGCCGCGCGTCTTTCATCATTATCCATGCTGTTAAGTATTACACCGACGGTAAGACCAAGGTAACGGTGAACCTCGCCCATCCACTCGCTGTCTCGTTTTGCAAGATAGTCGTTGACCGTTACGACATGAACGCCCTTGCCGCTAAGCGCATTAAGGTAAACCGGAAAGGTTGAGGTAAGGGTCTTACCTTCACCTGTTCTCATTTCGGCGATACGTCCCTGATGGAGTATCACGCCGCCCATCAGCTGAACCTTGTATGCCTTCTGGCCAAGCACCCTGAACGCCGCCTCGCGAACGGTGGCATAAGCCTCGGGAAGAATGTCATCCAGCGTTTCTCCCTTTTCAAGACGTTCCTTAAACTTTCGGGTCTGATCCTTAAGCTCTTCTTCGCTCATTTTCTGCATGGTCTCGTCAAGAGACATTATTTTATCAACAGTAGGCGCGATTCTTTTTAGTTCGTGCTCACTGTGTGTTCCAAATATCTTTTCTATTAAACCCATTTCTTTCCTCCAGTTATTAATCGGGGCCCGAAGCCGGGCACACATACGAAGATATTTTACCACATTACTTCTTTTATGTAAAGGAAACACTTTATTTTTTAATAGAAATATAAGGTTTGATACCTCATTTCAGTATTTATTAGCTATATTTTCGGGCATTTGTATTTTGACTGCTTCTCATTTTTATGTTCCGGCAGGTCTCAGAGCGTTTTTCAGACCGGAAACCGAAATAAATTGTGTGGTTTTCGTTATTTTTTTATATTTTTGTTTGTCTTTAACCGTAAAAAAGTCCTGCAAAATCTAATCTTATCGAAATTCTTTTTATGAACTTCAGGCTTTTGTCTATACATTACATGTAATTTTTTATGAATTAACCACAACTCACTGCAGTTTCATCTTTGGACTCCAATTTTTGTCCAAATTAGACAGGAAAAGAATTGTTTCTTTCTACAGCTGTGTCTTAGCGCTGTGGATAAAGTGGATAAAGTGGTTAATAAGCATTTTATGTTGATAAATCCTGGGGTTCTGCCTGTGGATAAATGTGGATTTGTAAATTTTTATCCACATTTTTTTGAATAATCCACCAAAAAGCTTGGTATAAGTAAGGAGATGGATACTATCCGGTGCATTTTGTCAAGTACCGCAGGCAAAAAAAATAAAGTTCTAATATTTACTGTTTTGTTGCTTATATGAGTACTGTTTCCGGGAAATATTCAGATAATTCTTAAAAATCTGATTTTCAGCCGCCTTGAAAACGCCAAAAATTCTACAGTGATAGTTGGATTTTCGGACCGTTTTTCACCCTGAAAATTTGTTTGATTTTAGAATTATTTGAGAAGAACTACTACTGTAGAAAGGTTTTTCGCTTATTTTGCGAATTCATTGGCTATCATATTGACCAGCATTATCACCATTCCGAAAATAAGCATCGGCTCGGGCTTCTTTTTTTCATTTTGATTTGTGTCTGAATTGTTTGTCTCTTGTATTTTGTTTTTCCTCATAAGCCAAAAGCAAACGGCTGTTATGAACAGGCCGATCACAGACGGAAGCAGAAGCTTCAAAAGTATGGTTCCAAGCTTCATTTTTTCCACCATCAATAATTTATTTATAAATAACGAAGGATAATATGTTGATATGACCGAGCTGCCGTTTACCGTCACGTGCATTATCAACGAGCATATGATGCTGTTTCCGGCATACGAAAACATCGCAAACACAAAACCTGCGGTCACGGCATAGGCAAACTGGTTCAGGTTTGAATGCATGAGCCCGAACATTACGGCAGTAAGAAGCGCCGCCCCCATCTTCGACCGCTTTCCAAACACTCCGAAATATATCCCTCTGTAGCTTATTTCCTCAACCAGCGGAGCAAACAGGGCAACAGCAAGAAACAGTACAAACATAGGATATTTAGATGATGCATCGGCAACCTGATCGCTTGTCACATCCTTTACGGAAAGAAGCGAAAGATCGTTTACAAGATATAAAAAAGGCAAAAAACAGATTCCGGCAATAAAGCTCAATATAATGTTAAATGCCCCTGTTTTCTTTAGCCTTGTCCTCTCAATAACCTCGCCAAAAGCACTGAGCGAGTCATATGCATGAAGCTTTTTGCGCACCAGGTAAAGATAAATTACAATAGGGATAAGAAAAATCACCTGGGAATAGATCACCTTGAAGAGATAGTCGTCGGTTCCTATGAGTTTTGAGATAGTTTTCTGCAGACCGATCATCGCCGTAAAAACCAGAAATAATATGGTATAAGTAAACAGACTGCCGGCATATGCCTCTTCTCTTTCTTTCATTAAGAGCCTCCGAATTCAAGCATAATAATTGTCCTACAATAGTAGAACACAAATAATATAACATATTTGTCCGCCAAGGTCAAATAAAACCTTTCAATTTTGGTAAAATTATGATAAACTAAGCATGTGCGTTGCACGCCGAAAAAGTTCTTACCGCAAAGAAAAGAGAAATATATGATAGAATTAGGAAAAATACAAAAGCTCAAGGCAGACAGGGCAAGTGAGCACGGCCTCTACCTTATCGATGAGACCGAACCCTCCGGAAACGCTACCGGCAAAATCGAATCCGTCCTTCTCCCGAAGCTTCAGGCAAAAAAAATAAAAGTGGGAGACTATGTAGAGGTTTTTGTATACAAGGATTCCGAAGACCGTCCCGTTGCCACCTGCGATACTCCCCTGATCACCCTTTCGCACGTTGCAAGACTTAAGGTCAAAGAGACCACCGGAATCGGTGCTTTTCTTGACTGGGGCATGCCAAAGGACCTGCTTCTGCCCTTTAAAGAGCAGACAAAAAAACTGCAGGCAGGCGAGGAAGTGCTTGTTGCCCTCTATATCGACAAGTCGGACAGGCTTTGTGCCACCATGAAAATCTACCATTACCTCCAGACAGGCGCCCCCTATGAAAAGGACGACCGCGTGACCGGAACGGTTTATGAGGTAAGCGGCAATTTCGGAACCTTCGTGGCCGTTGACGACAAGTATTCGGCGCTGATACCGAAAAACGAACTCTTCCATCCCATCCCGATAGGCGCAAAAATAAGCTGCCGCGTTGTCAAAAAAACCGATGACGGAAAGCTTACTCTTTCGGCAAGAGAAAAAACAGCGGTACAGATGGATGCCGATGCCAGGCTTGTTTATCTTACGCTCCGCTCTGCAGGCGGTTTTCTGCCCTTCCATGACAAGAGCTCACCCGAAGCGATCAAGGAAAGGTTCGGTCTTTCAAAGGCTGCCTTCAAGCGTGCGATCGGTGCTCTGTACAAGGCACATAAAATATCAATTTCCGAAAAAGGCATCTCGGAAACCGGGGAAATCGACTCCTAACATGTACCTCTTGTTCCGCTGATGCAAAGACAGTCCGGTCTGTCGAAACCGCACTCGATAAGCTTTATTCCCGCACACTCAAGCGTGCTGCCTGTGGTGAAAATATCATCCACAAGCAGCAGCTTTTTTATTCCTGCATTTAATGTCCTGTCAAGTTCACTTTCATCTGTCTCAAAGGCATCCATCAGATTTATCAGCCTTCCGGCAGCGCCGAGTTCCTTCTGGGCCGCAGTCTGCTTTCTTCTTTTTAAAAGCGAGCTCAGGCAGGGAATGCCAAGAAAGGCGGCAATTTCCTTTCCGAACTCGGCCGCCTGGTTATATCCTCTTTTTATCATTCTTTTTTTATGTATGGGTATCGGAACAACGGCATCATAAGCGCCGTTTTTTAAGACCCTGTCAAATTTCTCAATGCTTTCTCTTGCAAAATACAGAGCCATGTCCTTGCGGTGCCTGTATTTGAATTTGACGATCATATCCCTGACTTCATCCTCATAAAGAAAGGTAATATAGCCTCGCCTGAAATGAAAACTGTTTTTCCTGCAGTTTCCGCAATAGGCCTTTTCATCGTCGGACAGCATTTTACCGCATTTCAGGCAGGCCGGCCCCGAAAACGGCCTGATCCTGCCAACGCATTTTTTACAAAGCTTTCCTTCTTCTTCGATTTTAACCGCCTTGTCACAGAACGGACAGACCGGCGGAAATAAAAGACCCGAAATCACCCTCGTAAGTTCCATATCAGGTTTCTCCGTATTTCTACAGCCTGTACAGGTTCTTTATCTCCTGACACAGTCCCGTAAACCGGCTGTATTCACTCTCATTATCGATCATTTCGTAAACGACTTTCTTGTTGCCGACGATCACCACGCATTTCGCCGCCCTTGTCACCGCCGTATACAAAAGATTCCGGTTTAAAAGCTGCTTCGGTCCTCCAAGCAAGGGTATGACAACCGCCGGATACTCGCTTCCCTGTGATTTATGGACCGTTACGGCATAGGCATGCTTCAGCTCATCAAGTATCGAAAAAGGATACTCAACCTCCTTGTC
Organism: Lachnoclostridium sp. UBA3775; assembly: GCA_002369525.1. GTDB lineage: Bacteria > Bacillota > Clostridia > Lachnospirales > Lachnospiraceae > UBA3775. Next base: position 6,423 of record DFFN01000035.1, read on the forward strand.
ATCGTCAAAAACCACCGTCATCAGCTCGGCAAAATTATTGATCTCCTTTATGACGCCAAGATCGCCGTTAAAGATTCCGGTACCGCCGTCAAACGCAATACCGTATTTATTGCAGTTTTTCCACTCAAGCTTGTAATCGTTCTTGATCTGCATGACCTTGTCG
>DFFN01000035.1:6634-15542 GCA_002369525.1 Lachnoclostridium sp. UBA3775
GCATGACCTTGTCGCCCTCACGGAATACAACATCACCATATTCCTTTTCCCGCTTATTGCCTGATGCGGGATTAAGCGCCGCCTGCAGTCTTTTATTCAGGCTCTCGATGCCAAGGTCTCCGCCCTTCATCGGCGTAAGGACCTGAATGTCGTATGGCTTTGCTTTGACATAGCCCGGAAGCTTGTCCTTCACAAGCGATATAACTGTGTCAATAACCTGTGTATTTACCGGCCTGTTCATGAAAAAGAAGTCCCTGCTCTTATTGTCAAAGGCAGGTTTTTCCCCCGCATCTATCTTGTGCGCATATACGATGATATCGCTTTCCTCGGCCTGGCGGAATATCCTGTTAAGCCTTACCACATTAAAGGCATTGCTCGCGATTATGTCATCGAGCACATTTCCCGGTCCTACGCTTGGAAGCTGCCTTGCATCTCCCGAAAAAATCAGTCTTGTTCCGACAGTTACAGCCTTTAGCAATGAATTCATGAGGTGCATATCTATCATCGACGCCTCATCGATTATTATGACATCCGCCTCTAAAGGGTCGCTTTCGTTCTTCTGGAAACCAAGCCTTGAATTGTCGCCCGGATCCTCCGAACCCGGCATAAATTCAAGCAGACGGTGTATGGTCCTCGCATCCTCTCCCGTCGCTTCGCTCATTCTCTTCGCGGCTCTTCCCGTGGGCGCGGCAAGGAGCACATTAAGCCCGTCTTCGTGGAAAAGCTCGATCAAAGCCTTTATTATTGTGGTCTTTCCTGTTCCCGGACCGCCGGTGATTATGAGAAGCGCATTGTTTATCGCTGCAAGCACGGCCTCACGCTGCAGTCCGTCAAGCTCGATCGAAAGCTTTTTTTCAACCCTTGAAAGCTTGGAAAGCGCCTCTGTTTCGGGAACATTGTCCTTAACATTTAAATCCATAAGCTGCCTTGCGATGTTAAGCTCGCAATAGTAATATGGTGCAAGATATATTTTTCTCACAAGCTCATTATTCACCGTATCGTTTTTGACAATAAGCTTTCTGTCCATCGCAAGCTCATCGACAATATTGATAAATTCTTCATCGCTGCCGCCTGAAAGGTACTCGCGGGCATGGCGGAACAGCACCTCCTCGGGGAGATAGCTGTGACCGGCCGCACATCCCTGGTTCATTGTATAGATAATCCCGGCTCGTAATCTGAAATCGGAACTGTCGTCAAAGCCCATGCGCGCGGCAAGCTCGTCCGCATACTTAAAGCCGAGGCCTTTTATATCCTCTGCAAGCCTGTAGGGATTCTCAGAAAGCACCTCGCGTGTGGCCGAACCGTAGGCATTATAAATTTTTACTGCTGTAGTGGTAGTGATCCCGAACTGCTGAAGATAGATCATGGTATCCCTGACCTCACGTTTTTCTTCAAACTGCCGGTAGATTTCCCTTGCCTTATTATCGGAGATCCCTTTTACTTCGGCAAGCCTTTCGGGTTCCTTATCAATGATATCAAAGGTTTTATCCCCGAATATTTTGACTATTCTTTTTGCAAGCGCCTCTCCTACTCCCTTGATGGCGCCGGAGCCGAGATATCTTTCCATGGCCTCGGCATCCCTGGGACTGGCCGGAGTCAGCGAAGTGACCTGCAGTTGTTCCCCGTATACATTATGAACGGTATAATTACCTTCAACCGAAACATATTCTCCTGTATTCAGTACGGGAAAGCAGCCTACACAGGTGGTCTCATCATCATCCAAAGCCAGAGTAAAGACTGTGTAACCGTTTTCGGGATTTCTGAAAACGATTTTTTCTACATATCCTTCAAGTACTTCCATTTTACTGAAGCTTTCTTACATTTTTACGGCTGAGAACTTCTACATAGCGTCCGGTTCCGATGGCAACACATCTCCTTGCATCCTCGGCGATCATTGCAACGATACCGGTTTTTTCCTCCATCAGCTCCTCAAGTCCGTTAAGAAGCGCACCTCCGCCTGTAAGCACGATACCGTGATCCGCAATGTCCGCAGCAAGCTCGGGAGGAGTGTTTTCAAACGCCGAATGAACCGCATCAACAATCTGGTTGATTGGCTCGACAAGTGCCTCTTCGGTTTCCTCGCTTGTGATCGTAACGGTTTTGGGAAGACCTGTAACAAGATTCCTGCCCTTTACATCCATTGAAAGGGACTCTGCCCTTCTGAACGCGGAACCGATCTTGGTTTTTATTTCCTCTGCGGTCCTGTCACCGATTATCATGTTGTAGGTACGGCGCATATATTTTGCGATGGCCTCATCGAAAGCATTGCCTGCCACCTTGATGGAGGTAGAAAAAACCGTACCTCCGAGACTGATGACCGCAATGTCGGTGGTTCCTCCGCCGATATCAACTATCATGTTCCCGCAGGGCTTTGAAATGTCTATGCCCGCTCCGATTGCGGCGGCTATAGGCTCTTCGATAATTTCAACATATTTCGCACCCGCGGAATAAGTAGCGTCTTCGACAGCCTTCTTCTCAACCTCTGTACAGCCGCAGGGCACACAAACAGAAACTACCGGCTTAAAAAACCTGTGCTTGCCGATAGCCTTCTCTATGAAAAACTTAAGCATCTTCTCGGTGATCGCATAGTCCGAGATTACGCCGCCCTCAAGAGGGCGCACAGCAACCACGTTGCCGGGAGTACGCCCGAGCATTTCCTTTGCCTCATCACCGATAGCTTTTATTCTGTTGGTTTCTTTGTCATAGGCAACCACGCTGGGTTCATCCAGAATAACTCCCTTACCCTTCAGATAGATAAGGATATTCGCGGTGCCAAGATCTATTCCGATGTCATTACTGAACATAAACTACTCTCCAAAAAAACTTAGTCGAATACTATTATACTCAATATCGGACTAAATTTAAAGAGTTTTTTGTAAAATTATATTTTCTTTTTGTTTTCCCTGTATATTTCCATCGGAGTCTTTCCCCTATCAACAAACATCACATATAGAATATTAATCAGTATGAGCATGATATAAACAATACCTGCTATTAATACAGTATCCGGTCCAACATGATATGTAAGATTATGTTTCTGTGAATATCCGCGGTAAAAAATAATCAAGAAGACCGAAATCATTATTGATACCGCCATATTCATCATTGATACGATAAGCCTTATATTTCTACATTTTTTTTGATTTGCACCGAGCAGATAAAAGATTCCATAATCTTTGCAGCTCATGTTCTGCTCTATCCTTACAACATTAAGGATAATCAAAAGTACCAAAATACAAACTCCCACAAAAATCGGGACATAAAGAAAAAGCTGGGAATGATATACTTTTTCCGAATTTCTGATAAAATCTTTTAAAGGAACTCCCGCATATGAAATTTCATATTTAACAGCCTTATCAAGTTCCTCCCGTTCTTTCATATTAAGATTATTGTCATATTCTAATATTGCCCATGCTGAAAAATCGCTTTTTTTTACCTTAGATAAATCTGAATATTTGAAAACCTCATCAGAGGCTAAAACAAATGATGAATTTTCCGGTTTGTTTGAGGTTTCAAGATAACAGTAATCATAACTTTCTTTACCGGCACGGTATGTGTTGCTTCCCGGAATCAATGTTGCATTTTGAAGGATACCTGTTACAACAAAATCATCATAAACAAATTCATTCGTATCCGCATATGCTATAAGCTTTATTGTATCTCCCACATCAATCCCAATAATATTACTACTGATTACCACTTCCTTTTTATTATGGGACTTACCTATCATTTTTCCTTTTTTTAATCTAGGAGTCCAATTGTCCAGAATCCAATCGTCATATATCACCATTGTAACAGGGATATTATCCATTATTGTATCGATTTTCTTTACATTATATACTTCCTTAACCCCATCAAGCTGCTTCAAATCTTCTTCTTTTCTAAAGCTTGAACCCGCAAAAAAACCGTTTTCGACTTTTCCTGCCAGTTTTTTAAAAGGGCGAAAGTTGTTATAATGATAAAAAAGAATTGAATATACCATTGTTGCCATCATGCAAAGAACACTCATAAGTATTGCAACAAACAAATTTCTCAACAAATGCTTTGTGTATTCATAAACAGATATTTCAAACATTTTCTGTCATTTCCCCTTATCGCTAAGCATTTCACGCACTTTAACCCTTGACGCAAAGACGGAAATGCCTATATTTATTATCAGAAGCAGGCTGAAAATACCTATAAAAAATAAAGCTGCTACTTTTGCCGTCATCAAATATTCAGTGTATTTATATAATCCGCTTATAAATTTTTTACAACTGACAACAAACAACAAAAGTCCAACCAAGAGGCTCACTGCCGTTATAATCGTCAGCTCACAAACAATAGCAAGTATTGTTTTATTTCTTGAAAGACCAACAAATCTCCAAACTGCAAATCTCTTTTTCCTCTTAGCAAAATAATATGCATATATGATAATCAAAGCACCGACAGCAGCGAAAATAATAAGTCCTCCCGCCGCAAAAGCAGTTTTTATAACCGCCAGTTTTTCTTCACTGTTTTCACTTTGAAATCTAAGTTCAAATCTGTCTGGTATTTTTTCTTCAAATAGTGCCTTGATTCCGTCAGTTTCCTTTGACGTAAGAATTCTGGCTGTATTAATGGTGCAATCTGAAATGATATGCCCTTCAAAGCAACGTGGAGGAATAATAAAAACACTATACGGAATTGCGCCTTCGCCATCTTCATATCCTTCTTGATTAGTTTTTCGTTTTCCTATAACAGAATATACCTGTCCATCAAAATTCCATACATTTTCATCAAAGAACATCGATATAGTAACTTTTTCATCAGAATTAAATTCCTCAGGGGTAAACATTCTACCTTCTGACAGCTGAGGAACCACATATTTATCAAATGTATTTCCAAATACATATTGATTTCCCTTTATTTTAAACGGACTAAAAACATTATAAAAAAAATCATCAAAGACAATGTAATTTGAAACTGTAATCTGTTTAATCAGATTTCCATATTTTCCTGAGTTCATTTCAAAAAAGACGTTTTCTATTTCCTCATACAATACATCATAACCATTAAAATCAACGTTATAACTAAGTGTACCGTTTTCTGTTTCCTGTGATACCATATAATTATTTAACAATGCATCAAAAATAAACATGATCAAATAAAATGAAATCATGTGAAGTGACATAATCTGTATTAAAAAATACTTTTCTTTTCTTATTAAATGCTTTAAATCAGAAAAAATCAGAGACATCCATCTTACCTTGTTTCAAATTTTAAATTATGTTCTATTGCATACTTCTCCGCATAACTTCCCTTTGCAACAACAAGGGTGAGTTTCGGGCAATCAACAAAGCTACCTGATATATATCTTACGCTTTCAGGAATAACAAGCTTTTCAAGTTTCCAAAGTGAAATAAAAGAATTATTGATTATTTCTAGACCATCAGGCAAGGATATAGTCTTTAATTCAATGCAAGATGTAAAATTCCTATCTAATACTTTAACTGAATCTTGAAGGTATACTTCATTAAGTTGCAGACATTGATCTACTCGCGGGAAGCACACAGAACGATTATCTTTTGAAACATATATTTTTTTCAGTTTATCACATTCTGTAATAAAACTGGTTATCGAAAAATCTGAATCTTTAGAAACGTAGATTTCTTCAAGGTCACTACACAGAGAAACACTAGCAAAGGCAATACATTCATCTGGATAGTATATTATTTTAACACCTATGACTTTTTGAATACATTCTATATCTGAAATCTTGTTTCCTTTATATTCCACAGGAATCACATAGGCTGTTTCTTTAACAGAAGATATTTCTCTCGGTTTTAAATGAACCCCCGAATAATGTACTTGCTTACTAGAATACTTTTCATCATCCCCAAACGATAATTCTATAGTTTCCTCTTCATCCTCTTCACGTTTATCAACATATTCAAAATCATTTTCATCAGAGCACAATTCATATTCACTCGATATTTTTTCCCCTTCAAAAAGAGGGAGCGAATCTTCTCTCCCTCTCTTTTTATTCGATGAAGAAAAAGTAATAAAAATTACACCTATTGCAGATAAAACAGCACATGCAACAAAAAAAACAATGATTTTTTTCTTCATTTTTTTTTATCTACAGGCGATATCTTGTCACATACAAAACATTTGACCGTTGCCCATCCGATAACACACCTCCTTATAATCAAAATATTATTTATTATATATTCTATCACTCTTTTCTAAAATAATCAATAGTCAAGCACAGAATTGTTTAATGGTTTTTATGTTTCCCAAGCTGTAATTTTGATATCATTATAAACACAGCATACCAATCGTAGATTTACGTGCTTAAACAACTTTCCCATCCGAAATCTCGATATGCCTCCTGCACCTCTTCGCGACCTCCGGATCATGGGTAACAATTATCACCGTCTGTCCCTCAGAGTTAAGCTTTTCAAAAACCTCCATGATCTCCGCCGAGGTTTTTGAATCCAGCGCTCCGGTTGGTTCATCAGCGAAAATAACTTCCGGCTTTGCAACCAGCGCCCTTGCAATCGCACACCTCTGCTTTTGTCCTCCCGAAAGCTGGTTAACAGTTTTGTTTGCAAGGTCTGAAATTCCGACTCTTTCAATTGCTTCCATCGCCTGCTCCTTGATTTTTGCTTTTTTCTTCGCAAATTTGAGTGGCAGCATAACATTTTCAAGAACTGTGAAATCCTCCATCAGAGCAAAGTCCTGCATCACAAAGCCCATCTTTTCATTCCTGAGCTTTGAACTTTTTACATCGTTTAGTTTTCCGAGTTCAACGCCATCTATCGTTACGCTTCCTCCCTCATAGGAATCTATTCCCGAAAGCACATAAAGAAGTGTCGATTTTCCAGCACCCGAGGTTCCGGTAACCGCAACAAAATCTCCGTCATTTATCTCAAGATCAACCTCTTTAAGAGCAGTGAATTCCGTTTTCTGACCTTTATTATAGATTTTTGTAAGCTTTTCCGCTTTTATCATGATTCTTTTCTCCGAATATCAGCTCACTTGTACTGTCTCACACAATATCTTCCTCGCATTCATTATCCTGTCCTTGTCCGGTGGATTGATTCCCTGCTCTTCCAGAGAATTGGTCATTCCAAGCTCTTTCCATTTGAAGAGACCAAGTGTATGGTAAGGCAGCACTTCTGTTTTCTGCACATTTGAAAGACTGTCGATAAACTCTCTGAGCTTCAAAAGATATTCGTCCTTGTCGGTCCATTCCGGCACAAGCACATGGCGTATCCAGACAGGCTTTTTGATATTCGAGAGATATTTTGCAAGCTCCAGTATGTTCTTATTGGTATGACCGGTAAGCTTCTTATGCATCTCGTCATCGATATGCTTGATATCGAGCATTACAAGGTCTGTCATATCCATCAGTTTTTCAAATTTTGAAAAGAAAGGTTCCTCTTTTGTGAACGGCGAGCCGCTGGTATCGAGGCAGGTATTGATCCCAAGCGCCTTTGCTTTTGTAAAAAGATCAACAAGGAAATCAATCTGCAGCAGTGCTTCTCCTCCGCTGACCGTGATTCCGCCGGTGTCCTTCCAGTAGGCACGGTATTTGATGGCACGGTTAAGTATATCGGCTGCTGTCATCCACTCGCCCTTAGCCTCATCGTGCTTCCAGGTGTCAGGATTATGGCAGTAACGGCAGCGCATATCACAGCCCTGCAAAAAGATCAGAAATCTCACTCCGGGTCCGTCAGCGGAACCGAAGGATTCTAATGAATGTACGTGTCCTTTGATTATATCAGCCATTATTAATTTTCTCCTTGATTATTTTACTCTTTCAGACATAAACCCCGTCTTTTATTATTGTACCATAAGCGGTGTTTAATTGCAATAAAAACGGGCACCTCCGTTTCCGAAAGTGCCCGAAATCTCACTGTTTTGAATCGTTAAGTATTCAATCCGTATCTTACAGGAATGCATGGCAGGTACGTGAGATAACGTCGTCCTGCTGCTCTTTTGTAAGGTCGATGAACTTAACAGCATAACCTGATACACGGATGGTGAAGTTCTGATATTCTTCCTTCTCGGGATGAGCCTGAGCATCAAGAAGCTTTTCAACACCGAATACGTTTACATTAAGGTGATGTGCACCCTGTGCGAAGTATCCGTCCATTACGTTTACAAGGTTATCGATACGCTCTGCCTCGGTATTTCCAAGTGCGCCGGGGTTGATGGTCTGGGTATTTGAAATACCATCAAGAGCCCATACATAAGGAATCTTTGCAACCGAGTTAAGAGATGCAAGAAGTCCGCTCTTCTCTGCTCCGTATGAAGGGTTGGCACCGGGTGAAAGAGGCTCGCCTGATTTTCTTCCGTCGGGAAGAGTACCTGTCTTCTTACCGTAAACAACGTTTGAAGTGATGGTAAGGATAGAGGTTGAAGGCTCAGCGTCACGATAGGTATGATGCTTCTTAATCTTCTTGATGAAGGTGTCAAGGAGCCATACACCGATCTCGTCGGCTCTGTCATCATCGTTACCGTAGCGAGGGAACTCACCTTCGATATCATAATCTACGCAGATGCCGTTCTCGTCGCGGATGGTCTTAACCTTTGCATACTTGATAGCCGAGAGTGAATCGATAACATGTGAGAAACCTGCAATACCTGTTGCGAAGGTTCTTCTTACATTGGTATCGATGAGAGCAAGCTCAGCTGCCTCATAGTAATACTTATCATGCATATAGTGGATCAGGTTCAGGCAGTTTACATAGAGATCTGCGAGCCAATCCATCATTACATCGAACTTCTTGATTACCTCGTCATAGTCAAGATACTCCGAGGTGATCGGCTGATATGCGGGTGCAACCTGGTTCTTCTCGAGCTCATCCACACCGCCGTTGATAGCGTAAAGGAGGCACTTTGCAAGGTTTGCTCTTGCACCGAAGAACTGCATCTCCTT
>DFFN01000021.1 GCA_002369525.1 Lachnoclostridium sp. UBA3775
GATATCTCATCGAGCTTGTCCATGCCGTAAACCACCATACCTCTTCTTACTCCGAGGTTTACGAGTACCTGGGCCAGAGGCTCCACAAGATAATCGTCATATACACCGAGAAGCTGCATTTTGGGGCTTCCGGGGTTGGTAAGCGGTCCAAGTATATTGAACACTGTTCTGAAACCAAGCTCACGCCTGATGGCACCTACATATTTCATCGAGCTGTGATACTTCTGTGCGAAGAAGAAGCACATTCCGACCTTTTCAAGCAGCTCCTTACATTTCTCCGGGCTCTGGTCGATGTTGACGCCGAGCGCCTCAAGGCAGTCCGCCGTTCCGCAAAGCGAAGATGCGGCGCGGTTTCCGTGCTTCGCAACCTTCATTCCGCCCGCTGCCGCAACAAGTGCGGAGGTGGTGGAGATATTGAAGCTGCCGGCATTGTCGCCGCCGGTTCCGACGATTTCAAAAATGTCCATGCCGGTCTCAACCTTTGTGGCATGGTCACGCATTGCTGCCGCGCAGCCTGCGATCTCATCCGTGGTCTCGGCCCTTGCGCTCTTTGTTGAGAGCGAGGCAAGGAATGCCGCATTCTGTGTAGGTGTGGTTTCGCCGCTCATGATCTCATTCATTACGGCGTAGGCTTCATCGTAGGTAAGGTCCTCCTTGCTTACGATCTTCACTATGGCTTCTTTAATCATCGATTCTTCCTCTCTATACTTATTTTATTTTACAAAGTATGGCTTACAGGCTTCGGCTTAAACATGTTATTAAGGTTTACCTTCATACCGTTTGTACTGTCACGCTGGAAAGCATTGTCAAAGGCTTTATTTCCAAGGACTTTGCGGGCTGTGTTTTTGGAGCCGAACATTTTAGCCGTCATGTCAAGCTGCTGGACTTCCGATCTGATCGAATTGATCTCACTGCCGTCCTTGTCCATCGACTTGTCTTTCTTCGCTTTCTTGAAATATTCTTTCTCTTTGGTCTTATTACTGTTGAAGCATTCCTCAAGAGTATCGTCCCTGAGTTTCTTCATCTTTTCATGGGAAACATACTTGTTGTCCGCAAGGTTTTCCTTGATCTTCTTATCCATTACGACACCGAAAGTGGACTCATTTGCGATTTTCTTCATTACTTCAAGGTTGTTGTTGAATCCGGACTTAAGCGCGGTACGAAGCTTTTTTTCAGCCTTCTGGGCCTCCTCAGGCTTCATCTTCTTAAGCTTATCCCTGTCCGCACCGTACTCATCGTTAAGAGTCTCAAGGAACATGGAGCGGTAAACGGAATCCTTCATCTTGTCGAAGTTTTCCTTGGTAGGATTCTTCCTGTAAATCTTTGCAAGCTCCTCGCGGTACTTCTCCTCCTCCTTCATTGCGATATCGAGTACTTCAAAGGCATTCTTCTTGGGCTTTATATCCTTAATGCTTTCCTTCTGCTCCTTAAGGATGTCTCTTGCTCCCTTTATTGCCTTTAAGCGGTTTCTGGTCTCGGCAGTAGGATTCTTCTGCTTTGCTCTCTTACGCTCATACTTTTCCATGTCCTTATCAAGATCATCCATCAGTTCTGTGATCTGCTTCTGACGGGTGTAGCTTACGTTCTTTCCGTCTCCGGCTTCGGCCATGTACCTCTTAAGCCTTCTGGCCTTTTTCATGATCTCGTTATATTCTTTGGAATTGCCTTTTTTCTTGTCGGTTCCGGTCTCCGCCGTATCGCCTTCGGCAAGCGTCTGCTCAATAGAAATACTCCGGTCCATTTCCTCTTCGGAATATTTCTTCCTGGGTGCAGACTTTACCTGCACTTTTTTTTCTTCCTCTTCCTTTTTCTTCTTTTCTCTTTCCTTCTTCTCTTTTTCCTTCTTTTCTTTCTCTTTCTTTTCTTTTTCTTTCTTTTCTTTTTCCTTCTGTTTTTCCTTTTCTTCCCGCTTTCTCTCCTCTGCCTCCATCTGGGCAAGCTGGGCAACAAGTACAGCACCGTCCTTACTGTTCTCGCGATCTTTATCCCTCTTTCTCTTCGCTACAGAGGCTGACCTTTTTTTAAGTCCGTCGGGTTCCCGGGCAGGTTTGCGTTCGGGTACCTTTTCCTCATCGTCCATCTTTACGCGACGCATATTGTTGGTTTCTTTTTTCTTTGCAGCAGGTCTTGGGTTCCGCGCATCATCAAACCGGTTTCTTCTTTCTTCATTTTCCGGCCTGTTTTGGGCCCTCCGGTTTTCTCTTTCATTAAGAGCCTCGTCATCTCCCTTGCGTCTTGCGCCGGGAGCTATGGTATTGTTTCTGTTTCTGTTAGCCTGCGGATTAGTATTATTTATAACATTTGTTTCACGTTGTCTGTCCTGTGGTCTTCTTGGCATGTGCTTACCTCCTCTCCTCTACTGCTTCTCATAATAGGTTTCGCTTTTGATATGCTGAAATGTACTATCTGAATGAACATTATATTTATTTGCCATATCGGAAACGATTATCCTGCTGGTATTTCCGCTGATTCCTCCGTTTCCGGGATAGGATGATCCTCTTTCTATGGTCAATTCCTTCGGATAGCCGTTGTCCTTGTTGGTTTCGATAAATTTATTGTTTGAAAGCCTGCATGAAGGATATACTCGTGAAACACTCTCATATCCGGTCGAATATCTTCTGAATTCAATATTTGAATTGGATCTCGAATCCCAGTTCGACATGAAAAGACCGTAATTGATTATGTTGGAGTTATTCATTTCTATCCTGTTGGCAACAACTTTGCCTCCGTCCATTATGATAAATGTACAGTTTTTCAGAATTATATCCTTACCAAAGGCATTATTCTGGTTTGCATCCCGGTCGAGATAGACTATCGCCCCTCCGGAATCGACAATTACCGTGCCGCCATTGACCTCCAGTTCCCCGTGAAGTATAAGCCAGCCTGAAATTACAAGGGTACATCCCTTATTTACCACCAGCTTTCTGTCGGCGCGCAGATAGGTATTGTTTGCAATAAGCTCGGTACCTTTCTCGGGTACGGTATATGTATTTGAACTTCCGTTATTCGGCTTCATCTCGCTGATACCGCGGTTGGGAACACCGATGTAGATTTTCGGAAGCTTCAAAAGCCCGTTCGTAAGAGCCGGACGTGTAAATCCATCTCTTGTATCGCTGGTTTTGCGGTTCCTGAACTCAATCTCATTGGTAAGATCCGCGGTACTTGCTCTTAAAATACCAAGTGTGGTCGGATTCTTTAAAAATGCGGAATATTCGTCGTAATACAAGAACTGTTGTACGTTGCCTTTACGCTGCCATGTCCAGTGCGGTCCGCTTACTTCTGACGGAATATTGTAAACGTTATAATAACCTTGATTGGCATAACTACTGGTCACTTTTTTTATGTAACTGGATATGGATGCGGTTTCCGCATTCCATACATTCTGGTTTAAATACGAGAAATATAATGCCTCGTCCGTATCGCCGGCGTTATTCTTCGTTCCTGCATTCATGATGTGGCTTAAATAACTGTTTTCCTGAGTATAAGCCTTGTTTTCACCAGCCGGATCCTTGGGATTTACGACAAACTCAAAAATATCGGTCTGACCGAACATATACTGATATTCATTCTGCAATCTGCTGTTGATTGTGGCAAAATCCGTAATAACCGCAGTGTTTGCATTCCAATACATCATCTGATAGCAGTTTCTGGTACTGGAAAAACCCTTTTCGGTACTGCTAAGTCTTATGAGCGGGCTGTTTTCCTCAACATTTGAACTGTTGATGCTCTTATGCCTTTTATACATGCTGCCATCGATCCAGCCGGTATAACCATCAGCATCTCTTTCAGTTCCCTTAGTCACCTCCTTGAGCCTTCTGGCATAGGGTGTATTAAGATCGCCGACCGTAAAGAATTCATCCGCGCCGAAATCGATCTGATACTTAACATCACCTGAAAGATGGGTGACACTCATTTCAAAATTATTGCCCAGTCTTGTGTAGTTTTTGGAGAGATAATAATATTCCTTACCGCCGTAGAATTCCATGGACTGATCGCGGAACTCAAACGTAGCGGGTGATACCTGGTCGATGATAAGTATCCTGAAGGTGGTATCCTTCGGAATATCATCGCTGTTCTGCGGTCTGTACCAATAGTAGATCGGTTCGGTGTTTACGGTTTTTGCGGTTTCTGCCGCTTTTGCCACCATTTCCGTTACCGGAAAGGCGGTGCCGAGAAACGTAAGTGCCATTGCCCCGGCAATAATTTTTTTCAGTGTCTTTTTCATAAACATATATACTTTCCTCCGATGCGGTTTCGCCGCTTCTTACTCAACTATGTAAATATTTCCGCCTTCGATGTGAAGGTTAAGAGTATAGGAAAAACCTTTGTAGGCATCCGCTCCGTTGCGGTCCTGCCTTTCTTTTTCGTAATTATATCTCTCCTCCATGGCCTGAATAATTTCATCTTCGGCCAGCATTTCTTCGAATTCCTTCTTTTCACTTTCCGTTATGCCCTCGATATTGATTGCCTTTGCGTCATCTATTTCGCTTCTCATGGTTTCAAGATCGATTCCCGGAGAGGAAAAGGTAAGCGTAACGTCGCCGTCTGCCTTGGCATATGCTCTGATCGAAGTTGTGACTGCATCCCTGTAGGTAAGTATTACAGGAATTTTGGTTCCGTCCATGGTTTCGATAAATTTTCCGGTATCCTCACCCTCAGTCTCAACAAATTCAACCAGAGGATCTACAATTTCAACGAGATCTGCGTTTGATGCAACGCACTTTATATCCTCAAGCTTTGAGGTAAATACTGCCGATAAGCTTCCGCCGACCAGATTGACCCTGCCTTCGGAGCTTGTTCCCTCGCCGAGAACCATATCGTTTTTCATTACACGAAGGTTATCTGTTCCTTTCGCTATTGTGATCGTTCCGTCTTCGGCTTCGTCAACGATGATATTCAGCTCAAGTATGGCAGATATCACATTCTCGTCGTTTTCCTTCACTCTTTCAAGATGAAGGGTGGTAACTCCCTCTGCCTTTGCGGTGGCAACAAAGCTTATCTTGTTGCTCTTCTCTTCATTTACCTCCAGGCTTATATATTCCTCAGTGTAGGGGGAAAGCACCCATTTGTGATCGGGTGTCAGGCTTCCGTCCACCGTCATCTCCAGAACAGTACCGTCCTTTACAACACTTGAGATCGGATACTTCCCCGAAGTTTCGGTTTTTTCACTTTTTTTGCTTTTATTGCTGCCTTTCATCTGAAGAACGACTGACAGGATAAGGAGCATGCTGACTACCGTCAGAGTGCATACCAGAAGTATTCTCCAGTGATCTGAAGCAAATTTTTTAATTTTCTCCATCTTTCTTTTCCTTATCAGCCTTTGGTTTTATTTTCGGTAACCTGTCTGTCGCGCAAAAGCGATCCGTCCATCAGCTTTTCAAGCTTTTTCAGATAATGGTTCTTTGCAAGAAAGCTCAGAATGCCTCTTCCGGTGTATACCTTTACAAGAGGGGTATTGACATCCATTATGAAAGTGACAAGTCCCGGCCTGAAAAGCACCGAATGTACAAGGCAGGCTGTCAGCTCGGGCGCCTCGGTCAAAAAAACCGCCCTGCCCATATCTCCCAATGCCTCCCAGACCCTCTGGGTAAAGCGTTTGGGATCGGAGACACTGACATATCTCCTGCTTTTTGCGGAAATCCCGAGCAGGCCAACCCGCCATGCGCCGTCGCTCACACCCTTTTTAAACTGGGTTATGTTGTCACCGTAAGCGACAAGCACATCATCCTGCGAGTCGTACCGGCCCCGGAGGATAAGGCACATTTCATTTCTGATCGCTTTCTGCCTTGTCTCCGCGACCTGTGCTTCTACGACATCGCTGTCCTGTCGGCCTGTTTCCGGGCTTTCATCGATTGTTTCGTTTTTTAAGTCTTCACTCATGCTCTTAGGTTTAAATTGTTCCTCCGGTATTTTCCTGCCACATCGGTCCGTCTCACGGCGCAATTGTTGCTGTGGGACTGGGATTGGGAGTCGGTGTGTCTGTCGGCTGGTTCCCACCCTGATTGTTGGGATTGATAATGTGATCAATATCGAATGGATCCTGATCATTGCCCTGAGGCGTAGGTGTGGGTGTTTCCGTCGGAGTCTCGGTCGGGGTAGGTGTCGGAGTCTCGGTCGGGGTTATCGTAGGATTGCTATCCGGAGTCTCAGTCGGGGTCGGAGTCACGGTCGGACTCGGCTGTCCTGCTTCTGCCGGAAGAACCTTTACATTAAGTACTGTCTGCATTGAAGGATCCGCAGCCGAGCTGATGGTTACCCTGTAGCTTGCAATACTTGAAGTATTGTTCGCAGGCGTATCAAATACGATCAGCTGTGTCGGAGGCTTCAATTCTCCGTCGGGATTATTGCCTGCGTCGGGATCGAGTACATATTCGATATGGTAAAGTCCGTCCACTTCAAGTCCGGTATCGTCTACCATACGCTCTACCTTAACGTCTACTCCGTTATCCAGCGTTCCGGTGATCTCACTGTTAAAGTTGATCTTCTGCTCCGAAAGCACCACTACATCCTGAGGAACTCCGGGCATCAGCATCATGGACTTAAGCTCGGAATCGCTCTGAGTGATGTTTCCGGCGGCGTCTACCTTAACGGCATAGGTTAATGCATAGGTTGTCATGCCGATCTTTGCGAAGCTGATCTTAGTCTTAAGAGCCGCTTCTTTCTCATCTCCGTATACCTCGTAGAAAAGCTTCTGTGAGGTACCGCGCCTTACGGTGTAATCCTTTAACGGTACGAACATGGTAACCTTTTCAAGTCCCCATGCAGCATTGTTGACGGGATCGTCATCGTGAGGTCTGAAGGTGAGTGATTCAACATTTTCAAATCCGCTTACAAGCAGTCTTACTTCCTGAGTCTTGCCTGCAATGAAGTTGTTTTCATGACTTGCAATGTAGGAACGCAGATCGTCAAACGGAAGCGTGTACTTGTTGCCTGCGTTGTCATAGTAAACCATGTTCATGGCTACAGGCGTGCTGGATGAAGGATCTGTATTTTCGTCCTCTTCCCTGGTCTTGAATGTGAAGATTATCGGCTGAACAAAGTCAGGATCGGTCTTTTCCACATTCATGGTCGTGAGAGTAACGGCCTCATTTCCTACCGTGATTCCGTAAGGTATGCTGTACCATGCCTTCTGTTTGAGGCTGGTGTTCGTAAGGTCTTCAATCTTCATGAGTGCCGGCGAATCATTTCCGTCAACCTTGTAATTGCCGAGGCAGGCCTTGGAAATCTGTATCTCCATACCTCCCGAGGTCATTACGGTGACGCCCGTGATCTCCGCAGCGTACGGAACATCGAAATTAAGCGTTATCACGTCTCCGCCTCTTATGGACTTGATGTCCTGATCGCTCAGGAATACATAAGCGGATTTATAAGTATTGTTCCTGAAATCAAGCTCTGACTGATAGGTCAGCGAAACTGCAACGTCTCTTTCCGATTCAAGTATCGAATATGCATTTGATTCGGGTGCAAGCTGCATCATCAGAACCTGTCTGTAAAGACCGGGATTTACGGAGCCTCTGTAGGTGATGTTGGCACCGTAGCCCGCATCCTGCTGGCCGCCGCCCATGTAGTAGTCGGCCACAACCGTTCCGGACTTGATACGCTGAACGACTATGTGATCGATCAGTGCATAGTTTATACCGCCGGAATCAAGCTTGATATTGGTGATCTTAACCATATCGTTAACGTGAAGGCCGTAGGTATAGAATACAGGCTGTCCGTCAACGGTGGTCTTTTTCATCTTGTCGAAAAGAGTGAAGTATCTGCCTGCATTGGTTCCGTAGGTAAGCTTCATTTCAAGATCGTAATCCTCATATGAAAGAGCGCTTCCTCCGACAACCGGATATACAAATACGTTCAGCTCGTCTGCCGTGGTTTCGGGTACATGATAGAGAGGTATGGAAACTGTCTTCTTTTCCTCATCAATCTTGATCTTGTTCTCGCCGAAGGCAAATTCAAATTTTGTCATCTGTCCGCCGGTAACCTGCGAATCGTCGGCTATCGACTTCGTCTGAGCGGCGATCTTCTTTCCGTTTCCGCTTACGTTTACCGAAATCGGCTCATCCTGGTACTTGGACTGCTTTGCATACTCACCGTCGGTGGTCATCATTACAAGTCCGCCCTCTTTTACGATCCTGATGCTCAGGTCTGTAGGATTCCAGTAGGAGTCCACATCGGAAGCGCAGTAGAATTCCATTCTTCTGAAGGATGAGATGTCCGACAGCTTGAACTCAAAGCGGTCTGTATGGTTTTCCCTGAACATGAAGTCCGGATTGCCCACGCACCGGGCCGCCGTATTATAGGCCGAATTTTGTGCCGGATATGCGTTCGTGTAATCGAAGCCGGCATATTCGTACATGTTCTGGACTACATCCAGGATGTCTATATACTGAGGTATCTGGTTGCTGTCATAGTAGTAAAGCCTTGCATATACCTGACCGCAGAAATCCTGATACTGGCTCTTGTTTGAAACGCCGGTGGTAATGCTGAACTCGAAGGTAACTTCAGTCTTGTTGCTGGTTACCACATAGTTCTTGACGAGGTGGGCCTCGTCCTTGCCTTCACGTCCGTCAAGAGTATTCTTCTCGGCAGAATCGTGGTAATCGGTTCCGATCCATCCGATGTTGCCGATGCGGTATGCTTTTGTAAAACCTGACAAACCGGTTTCCGAAACGTCTATGTGTCTGATGTAAAGCTTATCCATCGCATCGGTATCCTCGTTCAGTTCTTCGGGGATTATGTTAATGGATATTACGTCTCCGTAATCCATGTTGACCGCTATCTTAAAGCTTTCGATCGCTCCGGTCCTGAAACCGTCGGCTGTGAGCTGCTGGTTTGCAAGTACATAACCGCTTCTGCCGCCGTTTGAGAAGCAAAGCTGGAAGAAGAAGTTATTTCTTGATCCCGCATCACCGTTTGATGTGGTTCCGTCATTTTCGTTTCCGACGAAAACCTTGACATCGTAGGTCTTTACCGCAGTGGCGAAACCGAAGTCCATCATGGTATCCTCATATGACATTGAATAATAGTACTCGGTTATGTCAGGCTTTGAAACCTCGGTAACGGTCGATGACTGGAAATCTATCTTCTTGGTCTCGTTTTCCCTGAAAAGCATTGTAACGTCGCTGTCCACCAGCGAGCTGCCGTAGAGCTTGATATCTCTTTCGACGATACGGTTTGAAATCAGTCCGGACTTTGTATTAACATCCTTCCATGTTACCGTTCTGTCGCCCCAGCCGTTATCGTTGCTTACCTTATATATTTCGTAGCCGCTCATCTGCCAGCTGTTACCGCTGTTATTCTCAAAGGAAATGTTCATTCCGATGAATCTCTCGGCATTTGCAATATCAATCGCAAATACAATGGAATTGCCTGCATCGAGACAGTAGCGGTAAGTGAAATCCGGCTTATTTCCTTCCCAGTGTCCGAGGTAATTTGCAACCTCTTCCTTTACATTGATGACCGGTGTCTGCTTAGGTACGCCGGCAAGGTCTTCATAAGTCAGGCTTATCAGCATGTCTCCCGGCTTATCGCCGATATTTGACATATCGGTGTCTATTTTAATAAGGAAGGTATTTCCTGTATTCTTATCAAGCTTAAGCCTCTTGTCCGAATCCCACGGCTCGAGTCTTATTTCTGTTGCGGTTGAGCCCGGTGTTATCGAGAGTCCGTACCTTGAACGGTCGATCCAGAAGTTGACGGGATCAACATCTATAGAATATGTAAGCTTGGCATTGTTCTTTTCCTGATCGGATGCCTTTTTGATATGTATTGCATCGGTGTTGTTTGTGAGGTCATATACTGCTACCGATTCAAGAAGAATTCCGTCGTCCTTGTAGCATGCCTCTTTTATTGCAGCATTTCTGGTTTCGTCAGCCGAGAAAACGCCTATGGCATTATCGTCCGAATTTGCAAGTGCGAATTTTATCTTTACCTCGCTTACGTCCCTGCAGCTTCTGAGGAAAGCAGTAAACATTATCGTATCGTTCTGCTGGAAAAAGCCCTCGATCACCGAACCGTAAAAGCTCTGCTGGCCTATCATGAGCATTGCAAGCCTTACTACCGGAAGCTCCAGAGTGACGATATTGTTATTTACATCCCTGTATTCAACGTCCATTACAAGGACATCGGGATATTTGCACTGCTGTATGGTCTTCTTTTCGTTATAGGCCTGGAGCATTCCTTCAAGTCCTGCCCCGTCTATATCGGAAATTCTTATCGAAAAGCCTACAAGCTTTCCTTCGTAGCTCTTGTAGGGCTCCTTAAGACCGGTCTCCAGTGTAAGGGAAGCATTCTGGCTCTTGCTGAAAACGGTGTAGTCGGGAACATCCCATGACACGTAATTGCCTTCGGCCCTTGCTTTTGCGATAAGGGTTCCGTCGAAATCAATAACCGGATAGTTGGAGATTGTACCGTTATAGGCAATATCCTTCGAAAGCGAATTTACCGAATAGATGTCAATTCCCTTGCAGCTCCATGAGCCTGCATCCCTACCGTAAAAGCTGAGCCCTTCAATTCTCTTGATCTCCTTTTCAGTGGTGAAACAGAACTGGTCGCTCGAGAAAGACTTAAGTCCTTTAACGCTTGCGTCATTGGACGGAAGAGTGAAATTATCAAGAGTTCCGTCGGTAAATCTCGTAAGATCCGTCTTATAACGATTGTTGTCGGTTATACTGCTGCTTGCGGATGTTATCCATTTGAGCGATCTTGCACGTCCGTCGATGTGAGGGAAAATGTATTCGCTCTGAGCCGCTCCCGCACTGTCAATATAATCCAGCTTAAAGAACATTACCGTATCTCCGGCCTTCGCACCTGTCGAAGTCTGAAGAATGTAGTAATAGTAGTCCTTACCTCCGGATTTGATCGTTTTTTGCGAGCTTTTATCCGCCGCCAAGGCCGGCTGTCCGTCCAGAAGCACAGACAGCACCATAACGACGGTAAGCATAATGCTTATCGCCCTCTTGATTGTCTGGTTTTTCACAAGTTTTTTCATAAACAGTTTCCTTTATTCTTCCCGCATTAATCTCTTCCCAATCCGAACACGCCGGCAAAACCGGTGAGTTCGAAAACTTCCATGATCATATCATTCACTTCAGTAAGCTTAAGTCTTCCATTCTTACGCTTCATCTGTACAAACAGTACCTTTAAAACTCGTAACGCCGCACTGGATATGTACTTTACATCCCTGAAATTAAGGATCAGTACGTCAAAGCGGTCAACGAGGGTAAGAAGAGCTTTTTCAAGCTCCGGCGCATTATCTGCGGTTATCCTTCCCTCGAGCATTACCTCTCCTTCATTTCCTCTGTTGATCAGCTTCAAATTATTTCTCCTATCTTACTGCCCGTCATCATTATTGACGGCATTTTCTCCATCCTGTTCATGAGCATGCTCATGAAGGGCTTTTCTCTTATTTTCTTTTTGTTCCTTGATGTAGGCGATCAGGTCGTCAAGCTTGATATCAACTACCTTTTGATCCGAAGCAAGCATCTCGTCTATCGGGTTGACCTTAGGCTCTTCATTTTCTTTTGAATCGCCGTCTTCGCTGCGGCCTGCTCTTTCCTCGAGCAGCTTCATGATGTCGAAGCTTTCCTCATCGTCGTCATCCTCGTCTTCGTCGTCAAGCTCTGATATCAGGCTGGAGTAGAAGTCGGGAAGTCCGTCTTCGTC
>DFFN01000146.1 GCA_002369525.1 Lachnoclostridium sp. UBA3775
GGGATAAATATTTAGAAGCACAAAAGAAAAAAAGGAAATCAATGATTAAGATTGCCGGAGCAGGAACTGCTTTGACAGCGGCATGTGTGGCGGGAATCTTTATCTGGCATAATAATCAGCCGACGGTTACTCAGACCAAACCGGCTACAGAAAGTACGGAAATAATATCTGTAGCGGAAAATAAAATTGAAGAGGATAATCCGGTAAAAAATAATGAAACAGAAAAGATGCCGGATAACAAACAGCCGGAAGATACTGCTTGGGTAAAAGGAAATATTGTTATCCTTGGAGAAAATGGCGTAGATGGTTTCTTTGACATTAAGGAAAATGTCTGTGCAGACGATAGTATTTATGAATTGCTACAAAATCCGAAAGATGATAATGAGAAGTATTATGTTTCCATATCTCTGGAACTGAATGATTATGACCTGTTTGTATATGAAGGTAAAACATATAATGAGTATTACAATGATCCTGCACTGAAAACTTACTGGGATGAATATGAAGATTGGTATAATACTGAATACAAGGAATTGGACCAGCAAAAACTAAATGAACTTTCTGAATATGAAATGGCTGTCTGGGAAAAAAATAATACTCCTGATAAACTTTTCCCTGAGGTATGGAAGGGCAGACATTCTGCTGAAGAAATCGAGGAATATAATAAGGCATTAGAATCAGAACGCAAGGCTTTCAGCGAGTATTGTCACTGGCTTGATTCTGATGCATATAGGCAGGCATTAGAAAAGAAAGCCCGGGAGATTTTTACAGAACTGGTAAAGTACGGAATTGAAAACCATTTTCTGGAGACGCTGCAGGTCGTTACGGCAAAAGGAAATCTGACTGTAAAACAAATGCTGGATTTCCCTATAGAAAATATCAAAGATTGTAAAATCACGATTCGAGCCATTTTAGAATAAGTAAAACAGGATGAATAGCATATATGCTTGGGGATGTTTTAACTTGCCTATAACTTGCCTGAAACAAAAAACTCCGGAGCCATGAAAACTCCGGAGTTCTTTTTTATTTAGTATGATACCACCTTTTGAGATTTTAGTCAGAAGTTTTTACCGGTGCTGTCACATCAAAAGATAAATAAAATATATTCCATATGTTAAAAGCATAATTATTCCGGCAGGTCTTTTCATAGTCCTGTCCTTTATCACTGCAAGTAAAAGAATGATTGCAGCAAGAACAGCAAATACTCCGTCCGCTATGAAGTCTTTGGAATAGGGGATGGGATGGATCAAAGCGGCAGTGCCAAGGACAAAAAGAATGTTGAAAATATTACTGCCGACAATGTTTCCAATCGCTATATCTGCATTTCCCTTCTTCGCAGCAACTACTGAAGTTACCAGCTCAGGAAGGCTTGTTCCAAGGGCTACAATTGTAAGGCCGATTATTCTGTCGCTGATACCTATAAATTCCGCAATTTTAGTTGCAGCATTGACAGTCAGATTACTGCCAAGCACTACAACTGCAGCACCTAAAACAAGAAAGAGGACAAGTTTTATCAGAGAATCATTACACTTCTCCTCCTCATCATTGCCTTTCTTGGCCATAAAGAAGAGATACACCAGATATGCTATAAAAAGGATCCAGAAGATTACGCCACTCGCTCTTGAGACCTTGGCTTTAAAAAACCCGATTCCCAGTAAAAGAAGCGTTATAAATATCATAAACGGTATTTCATAATAAAGAGTTGATTTACGTATCGGTACAGCAATCAGCACCGAGGTGATCCCGAGTATGATCAGGATGTTCAGGATATTGCTGCCCACAACATTTCCTATTGCAATACCGTTACTGCCTTTAACTGAAGCGGTGATACTGACGGCTGCTTCCGGAAGACTGGTTCCCATAGCAACAATTGTCAAACCGACAACAAGCTGCGGAATGCCTGCTTTAGAGGCTATTCCGGCAGCGCCTTCAACAAAATAATCAGCACCTTTTACCAATAGGACAAAGCCCATGACAAGGGTAAGAAAATGTACAAATATCATTTTTCCCTTCCCCTCTTTTCCGTTTTGTCGGATTTTTCAGTTTTTTTCTCGGTTTCGTCCTTTTTGGCGGACTTGTCATAAGGCTCGCAGTTATCAATCCGCCATGCAAATATAAAAGAAGCCACAACAAATAAACCCACACCGATTCCTGTAACGATCTGGGAAATAGTAAGTAAAAACATATTTTTCCTCCATGATTATTGAATTTTATAGCAAACAATAAGAGGAGGATTTTTTCTTTCCGTCTTTTTTATGAATATATTCAAGAATTGTTTCGAAAACTATCGTATCGCAGGAGCATATACGGTCCATCAATATCACAGTTATCAAAAACAGACTGAGATTATTTTGATATAAAACGAAAGTATATCTTCCTGTGTTTTTATGAACGTTTCTGATTTTTACTGATGGAAGCGAACAGACAGTTTCAGTTTCTGCCGTTTTTCCGATGATAAAATGAACAGTATTTAAATCAGTACGAACATTTTCATATATTTCGATATCGGAGTAATCAAAGATATTCTTTGGGAATGCGTATGAGAAGGAACCAAGAATATTTATCGTGAAAAGCAGTATTATTGCTACAGAAAAACACTGTTTAAATGAATTATATTTTTTACTGTTTCTGCATTGCATGTTTGTTACCGTCTTTGATTAGAATACATTGCCATGATTCCATTTTACTAAGTTTAAGGTATCACCAAACAACGTATCTGTCAATATTATTTTTCAAGTTCATTGACACATTCTGAAAAGAATGTTATTATAGTTTTCGGAAAAGCACTCATGACAGAGTGGATTGCCTTCTTTAACCAAATGATCTTAGGATTGTTAAGGAAAGGAGGTGAAGCATATGCCATTTCGTTTTATTGCGGAGCTTGTCGGCTTTATCGCTTCAGTCGTTACGATTGTTTCTGCGATCATAGGCTGCATCAAGTTCTTTGTACATAAAAAGAAATCCCGCTCTGTCTGCCAACAGAACGGGAATGTTTCCCCTAAAGGGAAATAAAATACCATGTTAGGCATCCACTTTGGAGTGGGTGCTTTTCTATTACCTATAGTAGCACTTTTTGTCGCTCCCGTCAACAGTTATTTTTCTGCAGTTTTCTATAAGTTTCTGAAAGATACAAGATGTTCATTAAAAAATCAAAAATACTTGCTGACTTAAAGGAATTTCAATATGATTTTAAGCACACCTTCCTCATATTCTGCCCATATTTCACCGTTCATGCTTTCGACCAGTGTTCTTGCTATGCTCAAGCCAAGCCCGGTAGACTTTCTTGCATCCGACACAGTAAAAAATCTGTCAAAAAGCTTTTCGGTCTGAACATAGGTAAGTTCTTCGGCATGATTCGAAAAGCACATCAGTCCGTTATCATCAAGGGTGACACTAAGGTCGCCGTCACTGTATTTAAGCGCATTTGACAAAATATTCTCAAATATTCTCGCCAGCTTATTTCCGTCAAGTTTTCTGTATTGTTTAATTTCGGAAATATTGATCTCAGGAACAATATTTCTTTCGGTAAATGCCGCATACATTCCTGCGAGACTTTCTTCAAGGACTGAATTAATACAAATTTCATTATAATTTCCGGTATCGTCGGACTTGTCATTTTTGTTGCTCAAAGACAAATATTTTTCGGAAGTTTTCTCGCTTTCTTCAGAAATGATCACAGAATACCTGAAAAACTCTTCCGTCAGTTCCTTGAGTGCTTCAACTCTGTTGCGTATGTAGGAAAGATATCTTTTGATATTCTCACTCTTTTCTTCACCTTCCAGAAGCTCCAGATAGCCGTTTATGGCGGTCAGAGGCGTGCGTAGGTCATGGGAAATGTTTGTAATCGCGGTCTTAAGCTCATTATCACCGTTAAGGTACCTAAGCTGCTCTGCGCGGAGATTCTTTAGCTCGCGGTTAATTGATGCGGCCAAAGACTTCACATGTCTGTCATTTCCGTAAACCAAAAGCTGCCGGTTATCATTACCGCAGATAATCTCCGCAATATCCTTTTCCATCATCTTAAGGCTTTTATGCATGAAATATATTTTTATGATCAGTCCCGCTGAAATTAATGCAGCAAGAGAAAACAAAAGCCAGGGAAGCATATCTTTCTCCTAACAATCAGTTTATTTTTTTCTTGGTAAAAACAATTATTGAAATGCCCAAATACAGCAATATATCAACAGCACAATAAAAAGGAAGCATATCATAATCCTTTGTCATGCTGTCATTCTTAACCTCATAGGCCTCGTCTTTGTCACAATCTAACAATGAAGTGAAGTCAATATTATAATTATCTTTATCCTGACCGGTGATTTCCACATAAGCAAATATTGTTCGAAAATGAGAAACCGGATTCATGTGATGGATAAATTTATATATAGGAAGCACGCCTTTACTGATGTAATCCGGATTATCAACCTTGCTGTATCTTGTTTCATATTCATTTCCGTCTTTACCGGTTTCAATCTTAAAAACTTCGTATTTTGTCTTCTGCTCCAGTAATGTATCATCATTAATAATCCTGTTATTGACATATGATGATGTGCAGGCGAGAACAAGCAGCAAAGCAACAGCAATCACAAGTGAATACCTTTCGTTGAAAATCAGTCCGATTGAAGTGGCAATAATTCCAAGCATAAATACCGCAAGAATTATCCTTATTGTATTTCCGGATGAAAGCCATACCGACTCCGGCACTTTCTTTCCCTTACCGGCAATAATTACAGCAAGCTTGTCTAACCCCAGCGAGATTCCGACCAGTATCATGTCGCCAAGTAAAAATGTCAGCTGAAGTGAAGTAAATATGCCAGCCCTGCTTTTTCCGGAAATAATCTTGTTCTTTATTATGCCATCCCGCAGCTGTGATAAGGCGGCCGTAACATTATAACAGACTACAAAAAAACAGATTATTGCAGCATATAATATATAAACCATATCACCGATATCCTCGTCTCCCGTGATGCCGTAATAATCAATTCCGGCAAACACAGCCGACAAAAAGGCCATGCATATGGCAAAAGCCCAGAACCCGAGTCCGGTGAAATTCTTTTTTATATCACTTTTCATCAAATCTTTCATTGTCAATCCTTTTCTCCGGAACCCACAAGATTAATATAGTAGTTTTCAAGGCTTTCATCCGATTCATTTACCGAAAGAAGTTCACAGCCGGAAGAAGCAAGTTTCGTCACAAGTTCCGTGACGTTAATCTTGCCAAAAACATTAATGTGCCCGTCTGCTTCAACTTCATAATCAAACCCGATCTCATCCAGCAGAAGGAGCAAAGCCTTTTCATCGCTTACTTTTAGCTTTGTTACCTTTCTGCATTTCTTTTCAAGCTCTTCGGCGCTGATTTCTTCAACTATTCTGCCTTTGTCAATGAATCCGTAGTGTGTAGCCAGCTTGGAAAGCTCGTCAAGAATATGGCTTGAAATCAGCACTGTCACGCCTTTTTCCTTATTGATAGTAAGTATCAGCTCTCTTATTTCGACTATGCCCTGTGGATCAATGCCGTTTATAGGCTCATCAAGCAAGATGAAATCCGGATTTCCTGCAAGCGCGATGGCAATACCAAGTCTTTGTTTCATGCCAAGTGAGAATTTTCCTGCCTTCTTTTTTTCGGTATCAGACAAGCCCACAAGCTTAAGAAGCTCCGGAATATCATCATAAGAAGGAATTCCAAGCATATCATACTGCAGTTTCAGATTTTTCTCGGCAGATAAATCAGAATAGAAGGCCGGCTTTTCAATTATTGCCCCGGTTCTTTTCCTGACTTCACAGATTTTTTTGTCGTGCGAGTTCACATTAAATAAAGTGAAGCTTCCCTCATTAGGATTCTGAAGACCGCAGATTATCCTTATTGCCGTGGTTTTTCCGGCACCATTCCTACCGATAAATCCGTAGATCGCACCTTTTGGTATTTTCATGCTGAGGCCGTTCAGTGCTTTAGTCTTTCCGTAGCTTTTTACTATATTGTCTGTCTGTAAAATATATTCCATCATGCCACGCCTTTCATTAAACAAGATTTTTTCTCTTAAATATCATTATGCCGCAAAGCGTAATCAGTGAAAACTGAACCATTGAAAACAATGGGAACAGTTTTATTGTTTTACCAAATCTCTTATAGAAACCATAATCCACATCATCATTATCCCTCTGTAGATAACCTACTGTATCTTCAAGGTCTTCTGCTGAAATTGCCATACCTATTGGATTCGAATACATTAGAAGCTCTATCTGCCTGACTTCTCCACCACTGAGCTCGGTATCTAACATTTTTTCATGCAGAAACTCAAGTCCCATCACGCATATGAAAACGAATACTGCAATAACAACAACTGTACTTACGAAGGAATCCATCAGCATTGAAAACAGGACAAGAATTGATGCCCAGGAAAAATTTACAAGAAGATATATGATAATAAAAGCAATGATATATTTTCCCTTGATCCACTCCTGTATCTCGGCAGCAAATATTATATTTGTCGTCACCAAAGCTGCCCAGCTTATGGTTATTGTAAACATAGATGCTGTCAGTTCTGTAATGTATATCTGTATTTTGCTTAACCCACTCTGTAGCCTGTTCCGATATATGCCACAGCGTTTTTCATGTTCTATGCTTAAAAGGATGAATAAACCTGTGATTATCATAAATCCCAGCAAGGTATCGAAATTAATTGTAACTGCTTGATAAACCTCGATTAGTACGCCTTTTCCTTCCCATCTTTCCTGCATATCAAGGTTTTCAAGATACTGTTTTTTATGGTCATATCCGTCTTTACCACCAATAAAAGCACAAAGCACCACTGTAAGCCAGAAAAGCTTTGATCTTATCAGATATGCTATTCTTTGTCTGATATTATTATACATTTCATACCTCTCTTAATTAACTGGGATACTACGGTTTTCCTGTCAAACCGGCTTTATGATCATATTGTACAACATAAAAATATAGAAACGGTAAAGAAAAAAGTAAAGAAACAGTAAAGATTATTAAAAATCGTAAAAAATCTATTTCAATTTAAAACCTATTCCCCAGACAGCCTCAATACAGTCCTCTCCGGTAATATCACGCAGCTTTTTACGGAGATTGCTTACATGCTGCTTTAGTGAACTTTCGGTACAGTCAGGAGTGTCGGCTGCAATTTCGTCAAGCATGTTTGATTTGGTTACCACCTTATTTTGATTTGACATAAGAAGCTTAATAATGGCGTATTCGGTTCTGGTGAGGTGGATTTCCACATTGTTTTCATCATTTACAATTGAATTAATATCATCAACCGTTTTCTCCGAACAGCCGGGCATATAAATTATTCGAAATAAATCCGTAAACAAAATCAGGTTTTTATATACAAGGCATGATGAATGATTGTTGTTATTTGATTCTTGAAAATCGGCACGATCGCTATCATTATGACCAATATCAGAATTACCTCTGCTATCCCCACTCCCAGAGTAGTTTCTTAACGCCACCTTCACTCTTGCAACAAGCTCCCTGTTTTCAAAAGGCTTGGTGATATAATCCACTGCTCCGTTCATCAGCATGTCAACTTTAGAATCAATGCCAACCTTGGCACTGACAACAATGACCGGAATATCATCAATCTTTTCAAGTACCTGTTCGCCGGAAAGCCCCGGAAGCATAAGATCAAGAAGAATAAGGTCGGGTCTGTTGCTTTGCAGCACAAAAAGAGCCTCAGTGCCGGAATAAGCCCGGCTTACCGAAAAGCCTTCTCGTGTCAGGATCTCTTCTTCGAGATTTCCGATAAATTCGTCGTCGTCGATTATAAGAATCTTCAGCAAAGTCTACATACCTCCCAAATAAACTGTTTAGAAAAAGCTCCACTTGCTCAGCAGCCAGCCGGGGAGCATGGGTTCTTTTTTCAGAAATTGAAGTAACTTGTTCATGATTTCCTCCCGGATTTTGTTCAACTTCAATATATTAAACCTAAATATCATTTTTTGCAAGAAGAAATGTTTTTTTGCAGACAAACAGCAAAGACCAGCCGGAACATAAACTGTTATTGTTCTTCGCATAATTCTTCTGCGATTTCCACCTCGTACATTACCTTGGTAACAAACCGCATTTCCCATACCGGCATGTCTCCGAACGTGATACCGTTCCTGACGATTTCTAAAGCCGCATACGGTTCTTTCAGCTTCTGCTCATATGCCAGAGCAGGCAGCTGAAGTTCTTTCCGTTGATGCCGGCACGGGCTTTGCCGTTCTTGTCGATATATTCATGCTGTTCATCATAATCTTTTTATTTGTACTCTTTGAGCTGTATTATACTGCTCATATTCTCGGATATCTCTACTTTAGATTCTTTTTCCTTGGCCTTGGTATACTGCTTCAATGTAGTATCGATAGAACTATCCCCCCAATCCTTGATTTATATCCATTCCGTCATGAACTAGGATAGATACGCAAGATGTACGCAAACCGTGAAAGGTCATTCTTTGAGGCAAATCCGGATTGTTTTTGATTACCTTACTGAAAGCTTTAGTAACATGATCCGGATAGAACAAATTTCCATAGCCACACAATTTGCGATTTTGCTTATCTGGTTTAGTCATGCATGCGCTGTTATACCATGCTTTGCTTACTTTGCCTGCTATTATCAGAGCATGCGGGTTGACCTCTTTTTGCCCACTTGCGCAAATTTAGGCCCATTTAGGAGTGGGTAATTGACTTTTCACAATAAATGATGTAGGCTATCATACAAGGTGACCCAAAGCTTCGTAAGGCGGATTGTAAAACCGGGTTCTCCACAAAAGGAGGTTTAAATGAAATCCAAAACCATTAAAACCATAGACATTTCCTTGTACATATTCTGGATGCTTTATGCCACAATAGATTTAAGATATGACATCTTGTCCAATGTTATGCCGGTATTCTTCAATTGTTTTCTTATTGGTTCGCTATTACTGCTTCCGATTATGTTTATTGTCGCAAAGTGGTTTGAAGCAGATGAAGAAATAATTACCGGACGCGGAGCTTACTGCCTTGATCAGCTGAATAATGCGGTAAAAGCTATGGCAGTCTGCAGTGTCATAATGTATATAATCCTTTTCGCTGCAAAACTTATATATGGCAGAACAAATCGTTTATATGATTACTTTCTTACGGTTATTGCTGCAATCCTTATCACCCCGCTTTTTTTGATGATATACAAGATTTTTACTGACCTTCGAAGTGAAAAACGTTATGGACGCACAAGGATTTCATTCGTGTTTTTCTTTTTTGGGCTGGTTCTTCTGTTGATAAAATATCTTTTAATGTTTTATGGACTGATGATACCTATATTTGTTGACAGCAGTGTTTCAGCGGCAGTATATGCTGTTCTGGAATTTGCACCCGTTACCCCTTTTATACTTGGAATACCTTTTTATCTGTGGGAGGAAGTGCTATGAGCCTTAAAGTCTGCTTTTGCGATGATAATATTGAAATAGCGAAGACATTGAAAACCAAATTCGAAAAACTAATGGAAAAGGAGGGCGTAAAAGGATGCCTGGTGGATATTTACGACAATGCGCAGGACATGATAGTAGAAAATACATTTCTGCAATATGATGCAGTATTTATGGACATTGAGATGCCGGGAATAGACGGTTATCAGGCTGTAAAGCTTTTCAGGACGCGTTTCCCGAATCAGGAAATAATCTTTGTAAGCTCGCATGACAGCATGGTTTTTTACACCGGAGATGTAAAGCCATTGGCTTTTGTGAGAAAGTCAAAGCTGGATATCGATCTTCCGCGGGCTGTTAAGAGCCTGCTTGTTTCACTTGAACGTAGAAATGAAAGCATCGAAATGGTTAGTAAAGAAGGATTTCTCTTTTGTGTTCCGCTTAGAAATATTATTTATTTTGATGCCATCGGTCACAACATATGTGTCCACTTTATAGAAGATAAAGAAACCACAAAAAAGATCAAAGGAACTTTAGGAAAACTCGAGGATTGTTTTTCAGATAAAGGATTTATAAGAGTTCATAAATCCTATCTTGTAAACTACAGGTATATTGCTGAAGTCGGAAGGACAGAAATCATGTTGGAAAAGACCCTTGAAAAGATTCCGATGAGTAAGCACAGAACAGAGGATGTTAAGATAAGATTTGCCGATTTTTGCAGGAGATTTGGAATATGAGTATAGATATTTCAAGGCTTTTGCCTCATTTTACTGAATCTATGATAAGAATGCTTTTGCTGTTTTTTCTGTTAAGATCAAAAGAAAAGAACCATTTGATGCAATGCATTCTTTTTATTTTTCTCGTTCCGGTAGATACGGTTTTTACCGAGATCATTACAACAATCAAATCATTTGATGATTTCAGTGCCTTTATTCTGTTAATAGGAAGATTCTTTCTTGCAGAATATTTTTTTGCAGGTTTTCATTTTGAGCGTCTTACGAAGGTGGTCCTTGTGGACATGGTAAAACTTTTGGCTTTTGTCCTTTTACAGTCGTCGATATTGGAAAGGATTTTCTTTTTAGTTGCCGGACTTGCGGTCAGTTGTATTTTCAAAAAAATAGAAAAGAAATGCAGAAAAGAGGACTGGTTCTTCGGAGCAATGCTTCTGCTTGGAAGTTTTATGTGCATAAACATCTCTTCAAGAGTTCTGCTTGTGCTTTTAATACTGATATTTGACCTTTCAATATTTTACAAAATGCTTAAGCTTATCAGGGAAAAAGAAGATAACAATAAACTTAATGCTTTCATAGAAAAGATGAATAGCGAGGTGTCCAAAGTCCTGGAAAATGATAGCTCGAACCAGGAGTTAAGAGCACTTCGCCATGAAATCAGAAATGAATACATCCCGGTTAGAGAAATGCTTGCTAACGGTGATTTTGAAGGAGCACTAAAACTGTTTGATGAATTATCGGAAGATTGGGAACGATCGCTCTTGTCATATAAAACTGTAAATAGCGGCAACAAAATGATAGACTCGGTATTCAATTATTTCATAAGAAAGTATTCAGGAGAGGAATTTGATACAGATTATATTGTTGAAAGATGCAGTATTGCTCCATCACTGGAAAAGGAAATATGCCAGATTCAGATAAATCTGCTGAAAAATGCTTTTGAGGCTGCAGAAAAAACGAATGATAAAAAAGTTCAAGTTGCCATGTTCAGCGAAAAGAATTATCTAAAAATAAGAATAGTGAATAGTGTATTGGGTTCTGTAGGAGATGCGATCAAAAACGTGCAAAGCGAAATCACTACCAAATCAGACATTGAAAATCATGGTTTTGGTATTCCTTCTGTTAAAACAAAACTCAGACTGCTCCACGGTTATTTCATGTGCTTTGAGGAAGATGGTTTGTTTGGATGTGAAATGGGCATACCGCTGAAAATGGACAGTTGGGAAGAAAACTGACCATTTAGTGTCTGCTCAGCAACAGCCTTTTATTCCACACATGTCCTCAGACGCGATATTACGCGCAAAAAGCATAGTTTCCTCTTTAATAAATGCAATCATTACCATCATGAATCAAAGAACTGCCTTCCGTCCTCAGTAACAAGCCTCTCAGACCTCGGATACTCGAAGATTTCTTTGTTGTCCGCATTCGCTTCAAGGTATGCGGCAAATCTTGCCGCATGATATTTTGCCATTTCTAAATTGTGCATACGGAAGTTACCGCAGTTTTCTGCCGTTGCCCCCGGAACCTCGTCGCAACCGGCAACCGATTTAAAAGCCCTGAGCAGCAGATCATGTATCTGTGCAGGCTTACGGTTTCCTTTCAGTATAAGGTAAAACCCTGTCAGGCAGCCCATAGGGCCCCAATATACCACTTCATTCTTCCATTCTTCATCGTTTCGAAGATATGTGGCGATAAGGTGCTCAAGAGAATGCATTGCCGCAACATCAACCGCCGGCTCCGTATTGGGCTTTGTCACTCTCACATCATAAGTCGTGACTTTCTCCTCGCCCAAAATATCAACTCTGCTCTCAAAAATACCCGGTATGATCTTTGTATGATCTACCGAAAAGCTGGGAATAAGGTCCATAATTGTTCTCCTTTAAATAAATTATTGTTTATTAATCCTTACTTTTATTCATGTTCTTTCTTTACGCCAAGCTTCCATGACGTAAACATACCGGCAAAAAACCATAAGGCCGTCACGGACAATGAGCCGAGCAAAAACGTCTTTTTACAAATGGCGTTAAAATACCAGTGTCCAGGTAAAAATACCGACGTGATGTCCCAGACTCTTGCCCAGTCGGGCAGATCGCACACCAGTCCCGAAAACAGCGATCCCGCCATTGTAACCACCGTTGCCGAAAGGATCAGATTTGAAAATCCTCCCGACAGTGAACATACCACCAAAGCTACTGCCTCTGTACCGCAGGCATAGATTACAAAAGACGCAAAAACCTTAAGCGGATGCGGATGGCCGGCCGAAACAAGCACCGGGATAAAGCCCGTTA
The DNA here is from genome assembly GCA_002369525.1 of Lachnoclostridium sp. UBA3775. Taxonomy (GTDB): domain Bacteria; phylum Bacillota; class Clostridia; order Lachnospirales; family Lachnospiraceae; genus UBA3775. The sequence goes on from DFFN01000146.1 coordinate 12,427, forward strand.
TGCTGACCATTATTCCCGGGAATGACTGGAAAATGAACAGCAGGGATATTTTGCCGTCCCTTCCGATAACTCTCTTTAACAATCCCGTAGAAAGATAACCGCACATCCATGTGCCGCTGATCAGAAGGTAAAACATCGTAAAGACGGCATACCAGCGGATTCCATAGTACTCGGCGGTTTCGGTATCCTTTTTTTCTTCTGCGGCAAAGGCCTCTATATCAAGAAGCGGCTCTCCCTTCCAGACTTCAAAGGCGCGCTCTCTGAATTCTTCTATGTGGCTTTCATCCACACCCTCGGTTTTACCCATTTCCTTTTCTATGATCACTTCGGTCCAGACTTTTATCGTATCGTTGATCATCATCTCCGTAAACACGGTCATGTCATAGGAATCGGCCATGGCGGTAACCTTTATCAGAGAGTCGTAATCACCCGCCATAAGCTTTTCGGTAAAATCAGGAGCGATCTCGACCATTCCCTGCGCATTATTCACCGCTACCTCATGCTTTGCATCTTCCTTTGAGTCGACAAGAAACTCAAACTCCTTTTCCATACCGAGTATATCAACCAGATGAGCACCGAGTTCTCCCGTATCTTCGTTCACCACCTCGATACGTATGCTTTTTTCCATTTCCTTGTCGCTGTAGCCGGAAATATAAACCGAAACGATCACGGCAACAATTATGATCGTAAGTGATGCGAAGTCAGTTAAAAGCGCCCTTGTCCTTCCCTTCATGATGGTCAGATTATTCATATGCAACACCTCTCTTCCGGTATGCAAAGAAACCTGCCACAGCAAAAATCACAAAGGACAGGAACAAGACCAGCATATCCCTGCTGTACCTTTCGGCCATGTAATTGAACATGGCATTTGAGAAAATACTGATGCTTGCCCTGAAAGGCGATATTTTCATCAGGAAAGAAACCGCCTCCGGAAGATCTGCTTTGTCGGACAAAAAAGTTACGCCGGCAGCAGAAATGATTCCGAAATAAAGCCCTGCCCACAGTGCGGACTGTCCCCGCTTAAATAGCGAACCGATGAGTACCGCAAGCGCAGAGAAACTAAGTGCCGTAAGCATCATACCCGGCAGAACCGAAAATGCGGATCTGAGTTTCACATGCCTCATCGCGCGGGCAAGAGGATACATGACCGCAAATGTGCACATTATCAGTATTGCTCCCGAGATGATCCTTGCCGTATAAAACTTTAAAAGATGAGTATCCGGTATGATCCTTTTGGAAAATATTTCCGTTTTGTCAAGACATGTCAGATATATCACAGTAAATGATGCGAAGAAAGCACAGGCGGCAAAAAGAAGTGCCATGGCATATCTGAAATGATAATCCCCGCCGAAAAGCAGTATTCCGTCTTTGCCTATGACTCTGCCCCGGTGAAAATATATATTGATAAGATCGTTTACCACATTGCTGCGGATCTTATCGGTTTGTTCCTTTGTAAGCCCGATTTCCTTTGCCAGCTCATCAGCAAGTCCGATGACACGGATGCCCTGTCCGAAAACCGAAACGCTGCTTCTGATGCCGGTCTGAAAAGTCAGAGCGTCAAAGGCATGCGAGGGTGAATAATAAAACTCCATTACGGCTCTCTTGCCGTCCAGGGAGTTTTGATAGGTATCCTTCGGAACATGCAAAAAAACCGATGCTTCCCCGTCCTCCACCATTCTTTTTCCGGTATCGGCATTATCCACAGGGAAAATATCGGCATTTCCTTTGCCGACCTCATAATCTATGATCAGATTCATAAGATTATTGAGCATTTTGCTGTCGTCCTCAATATTTACGGCACCTGTAATAAAGGCTCCCTTTCCGTCCAGGAGGATCGGAGCCAGAAAAAGGACAAACATCAGCAAAACGGGAATCGGTGCCAATATCGCAAGGACTGCCGTTTTTCCGTGGCCGAACAATCGTTTTATATCATACAGGACAAAGGAACCAAGCTTCATTGTACAAAGTGACCTCCGTCAAGCCTTAAAGTACGATCCATTAAAGGCAGCAGTATTGTAGGATTATGCTCTGTTATTATCATGGCATATCCTTTTTCCTTTTCTTTCTTTAAAAGTCTTGCGATGCACTCGCCTCCATGCTCGTCAATTCCCGCAAGAGGCTCGTCAAGCATCAGATACTGATGGTTCCCCATCAGGGCAACGGCAATATTCACGCGTCTTCTCTGACCTCCGGAAAGTCTGTCAACGCGCTTTTTCCTGAAGCTTTCCATTTCGAGCTCTTCTACAAGATACTCTGCCCTTGCAGCATTTTCGCTTCCCTTAAGTGACGACCATGCATAAAGGTTTTCCGTCACCGTCAGTTCTTCAAAAAGCACTATTTCCTGGGGCACATAAGCGATCTTTGCCTTGGCTTCTTTTCCGTAAAGCCCGTCTACCTTCACTTCACCTGCATCCGGTTTCTGCACAAGCGCAAGCATCTTAAGGAGAGTGGTTTTTCCGCTTCCGTTCTTTCCGAGCAGCGCAATACCCTCCCCCGGGGAGATTGTCAGTGACAGATCATCCACGGCCGTAAACTTTCCGTAATTTTTTTTCAAACCGTTTGCTTCAAGCATCCGGGCATACCTCCCAAGAATTTTTATGGGTTATCACAGCTTCTTAAGCACCGCCAATGCCGCATAGTGCAGGATTTCAAACTTTTCGGGAGCGATCCGTTCAAGCATCGCCTTATGCTCTGCATCCCATTTTGCAAGCTCTTCACCCGAAAGTGATGCTCCCACTCCCCTGCAGGCTTTCATCCTTCCGTGCCACGTTTCTTTGGTAAACGGCACCTGAAGGTCATATTCCTCGTGTTCTTCCATCCGGAAATATTCATAAGCGACATCAGGAATCCATATCGGATGCCTTGTTTCCCCGGCTCCCGACCATTTCGGGCTGTATTTAAGAACTATTTTTTCGCTTGCCCCGGCAATTTTATCCTCATAAGGCAGCCAGGCCATATAAAGTATCAGGAGCTTTCCGCCCGGCTTCAGAAGCTTTGCCAGTTTGGGCATGACTTTTTCATGGTCGAAATACCAGAAGCACTGGCAGGCCGTGATCACGTCAAAGCTGGCGTCGGGGAATTCCAGCTGTTCCGTCGAAACGGTCCTGAAATCTATATTCATGTTTCCGGCGTCCGCAAGTATCTTTGCCTGCTCTATCTGTTCGGGCGAAATGTCCGTTCCGATCCACTTGGCGCCGTAACGGTACATATTTCTCGGAAGCACACCCGTGCCGGTCCCGAGGTCAAGCACTTTCTGTCCGTCTGTACAAAGGCCCCTGTCAACTATTTTCCTGTAAAATTCTTCGGGATATATATCTCTGTACCTGGCATATTCCTCCGAGGTTCTGCCCCAGTCAAATGCCTTTCCGGCATCTATCCTGCTGTCTGTAATCTCCATTTGTTTTATCTGTCCTCCGGATGCTGAAAAAGTTACATCCATTATATCAAAAAATGCCGGATTTTCAAGAAAAAAAGAATCGTTTGACAAATTATGCATTCATAGTATAATTATTATAAAGAAACTCTTTTGTCTTTTCCTAATCAATAAGGAGAAAAAGCCATGCCCACAAAAAAACGTAAATTATTTTCCGAAAGGCTGGAAAAATCGATCAGCGTCGGCAATGATCAAAAGCTGACCGACGAATATAAAGAATACCTGTCTTCTCTTAAGACGCTGGACTCTACCATGGACGTCCTGTATGAAGAAAAAGACGGAGAATTGCCCGAAATCAGTGCCGAGGATCAAAAAAATCTGATCGGCAAGCTGGTCACCGCCACAAGTGCGGGAGAAAAATTTCTGAATCACATAAAAGAAAAGAAATTAAATATACCTGTTTCGGGAGTGGTTGACAGGCTTCAGAATACTCTGGCAAAAACTTTCGTTGCGCTGAAGGATTACAATCCTTCCGTTTCCAAGACTTTAAAGGAAATCCACGAGGAGAGCAAATCTACCACAATTGACTTAAAGGAAAGAAACATTAAGGCTCTCGGCAATATGCAGAATTCACGTATTCCCATGACCATCTATACTGCCAATGGCAAATCAAAGTCAGGGGTTTTTACCAAAGCCACACATTTTTCATTAACGGATAAATTTAAAAAGGGCCTCGATACCGCCAAGACCCAGTGCAATAATCTTGGTGCTCAGGCTCTGGACGGCATGCTCACAACCATTAAGAAGACCCTTATCAACAACGGTGGTAAAAAATACGATAACACAAAAATAACGAAAGATACTTCCAACGACTATGTCCTTGCCTATCTTTTGAACGTACTCAAAATAAAACATGAGCTTGCGCATAAAACAAAAATGAATCCGGGCATATTAAAAAGCACTTTGAATGAACTGGGCGTAAAAACCAATGATATATCCGGTGCCGCCTTTAAAACTCTCAGCAATGCCATGGATCCCCTTATAAAGCTGCCCGTTGTAATCAATGGTTTTTTCCTTGCCCTTCCTGACGGAGCAAGGCTTGACAACCGCAACAGTGCCTTGAGTGCCGTTGCCCGTCTTCTTGACAGTTCATCGCTTGTTGCCAAGTCCGAAAACATGAAATATATAGACCAAAACGGCAATCGTGTGGACGGTACCTTCATGGAATTTGCAAAAGGAATCGACCTTGGCAATGATTTTTCCCTTGCAAAGCACATAAACGACAATCCCATGCAGACAGGCTCTGCACAGAGAAACAGTTTCATTAAAAGCCTTGCGGATCTTCAGATTATCGATGCGCTCTGCCTAAATGTGGACCGCCATTACCAGAATATGTCATACAGGGTAGATAAAGAGGGAAATTTTATAGGTGTCCAGGGTTTTGATAACGACAGTTCCTTCGGACGCGGACTGCTGACCAACGAAAAAGTGAGATCGATTCGTGTCATCAGCGAATCCATGGCTTCAAAGATCAAAAACATGTCCTCTTCCATGCTGAAATTTTCGCTCAGAGGAACAGGCCTGCAGGAGCCTGAAATCGATGCCGCCTGCAAAAGACTTAACCAGTTAAAACAGGCAATCCGTGCCAACATGATAAAAACCGTCAAAGACAATGAATTTGGTAATCTCTCAGCCGGAGATGTCACACCTGAGAGGAATGAACATAATATCATTCACCATGTATTGGAAGAAATGCATGATGTGATCATAAGCCGCAGACAATCAAATATTCCTTTTGAGCCTTATACAGAAAAGATGCCTGAACTTACCAAGGTCAACACCGAGGAAAGACGCTTCACCGCAGGAGGTCTCCTGGATACGACCGAAAAGGTTTCTGAAATGCTTAACAGCAAAATTTCCGGCTCAAGGCTATCCGACATTGATAAATTCGGAAGACGCAGCGAACAGTTCACAGACGTCCTCAATGCCGCCAAAATCATACAGGATATGCCTAAAACGATCAAAAACATAAAGGGCTTTGATTCAAAAAGCATGCTTAACGGAGGATATGTTCCAAAGGAAGTATATGACACCATGGATCTCGGTTACAGTAACCTCCGTTCAACGATCTCAACCTATCTGAATAAGAAGGTCAGGGAAAGAAATGCCTCTTCCGTTGAAACCCTGCAGGGAAAAAATCCTTACGAGCAGAAACGAATCGATTTTGCCAAACAGCTTCTGCGCCTCGTCAACGAATATGAAGACATAAGAAAAGGTCCTGTTACCGAGGCAGATAAGAAGCTGCAGAATAAACTGTCCGAAAAAATGATCAACACAGAAATCAGTAATATGCGCAAACAGGCAAACAAAATTGCCAAAAATCAGAAAAACCTTCTTTAAAATCAATTTCTTTTAAATGAGTATGAATATATAATGATTCATGCTCATTTTTTTTGCACAGAACAGCTGAAAAGAACTTGACAGACAGCAGATGCAGTGTTATATTTGTATATATCGTACTTATACAATATATGCATAATTAACATTTCGGCATTATTAGAAAGTCTCTATAAGGAGTATATGACCATGAACATAAACATCAGCAATGCCAGCGGCGAACCCATATATCTTCAGATAGCAAACCAGATAAAAGCCATGATACTTGACGGCAAACTTGTCGCCGGAGACATGCTTCCCTCGATGAGAAACCTTGCGATCGAGCTTCGCATCAGTTTCATGACAACAAAACGGGCCTATGAGGAACTGGAAGCCGAAGGCTTCATCGAGTCCTACACCGGTAAAGGTTCCTTTGTCAGGACTCAGACCCTCGAGCTTTTCAGGGAAGCCAAGATCAAGGAGATCGAAGGGCTGCTTTCGGAGGCCGGGAAAAAAGCTGCCGCTATCGGCATAAGCATAGACGAGCTGCATGAAATGCTCGATTTGGTGAACGGAGGTCTGGACAGTGACTGCATATGAAAATGCCATAGAAATAAAGAACCTGACAAAACATTACGACGGCTTTACCCTGGAAAATGTCAGCTTTAATGTGCCCAAAGGCAGCATTATGGGCTTTCTCGGACAGAACGGCGCAGGAAAAACCACAACGATAAAGAGTCTCCTTAACATCATAAAAATCGACTCAGGCGAGATAAAGCTTCTCGGACTTGACCACATCAAAAACGAACAGGGGATAAAACAGAGAATGGCTGTGATTTTTGACGAGATGCCTTTTCATGACATACTCACCGCAAAGAACCTGTCCAGAATTTTTTCCGGTCTGTGGAAAGACTGGGACAACAAAATTTTCGGGGAATATCTTGAAAGATTCGGACTTCCCGCCGAAAAAAAGATCGGACAGTTTTCGAAGGGAATGAAAATGAAGCTGCAGATTGCCTGTGCGCTCTCCCACAATGCCGAGCTTTTAGTGATGGATGAGGCAACTACGGGGCTTGATCCTGTCGTAAGGGATGAAATCCTTCATATTTTCATGGAATATCTCAAGGACGGCGAGCGGAGCATACTGATGTCAAGCCACATCACCTCTGATCTTGAAAAAATAGCCGATACGGTGTGCCTCATAAACAAAGGGAAGATCCTGCTCAGCGGATGCAAGGACGAAATCCTTGAAAAGCATGCGATCATAAAATGCAGCAATGAAGAGGCAGAAGCTATAGATCCCGAAGATATTGTAAGCATCCGCCACAATAATTTCGGTGCCGAGATCATGACCGACAAAAGAGAGGAAGCCGGCTATAAATACAAAGACTGTCTGATCGATCCGGCAAGCCTTGACGAAATAATGCTTTACTATGTTCACAAAGGAGAAACGGGGTGGGAATGATGAAATGCTTTGCCTCACTTTTATACCGGGAATTCCGCATATCCCGCAAATCGATCATTTACGGTATGCTCACATGTTTCGGTTTTATCATTTTGTTCTGGCTTGTGATGATTTCAATTAAATCCGATGGCAGATTCAACAAGAGCATTATTGAAAACAATATTTCAGGGATAAAAAAGCTGCCCATCGCCACAATGTTTATCATCCTGTATTGTTTTTCCATTACCGATACCCAGGGAAACAACCACAAGGCCGATGTATCCTGCGGCTGGCAAAGCTACTCCTATACCCTTCCGGTAAGCCCGGTAATGAGGGCGCTTGCCATCTCAGCCTACAGGCTGATTCTTATCATATCCGGTATTATCCTGAGCCTGATAAATG
>DFFN01000056.1 GCA_002369525.1 Lachnoclostridium sp. UBA3775
TGTATATGCCGACCAGTTAGAGCACGCTGCACGGTCAATCAGAGCAGACCTTCCGCTCTTTTAGTGCACTCTTTCCGGTCTGTTGAGCAGTCCGCTCCGGAAAAAAGGTTATCCTCTTTTCCGGAAACGAACGCATTGTTACTTTACATAACTGATGATTCCGGCGGAACCTCGATACCATGTTCCTTTAAGGTTGCCTGAAGCAAATCGATATAATCATACAAATGCTGGATCTCAATCCAGTTTCCATGACACAGGTCATTGAGCTCATCGAGTTCTTCCCTGGTCACCTGATAGTCGATCCAGTTAACACAGGTATGATCTTTGCTAAACGCACAGTAATTACTCATCTGAAGCTCCTTTCTGAGAAGCTTTCAGACCATGGCGCTTTCTCATGGATGTTTTACCTTCAATCATGACATCGTAAGCATTGTTAGTGATCCTGTCCATGATTGCCTCCGATATCGGGCTTCCTTCATCGAATTCAGGATCAATGCGGCCATACCATTCTTCGTTGTTGTACTGTGTACACAAGATCATGGATCCTTTTGGGCTGTTCACTCTGGATTCTACGATCTCAAGTAGATTGTAGGTTTCCACCTGGGTAAGCTTGCGTATCAGCCACTCATCGATTATCAGAAGGTCTACCTTACGATAAGAATTGATTGTTTTGCGAAAGGAGCCATCTGCCTTAGCCATGTTCAATTCATCAAGCAGTTCAGGCATACGGATATACCGTACCGTTTTATACTTACGGCAGGCAGCATTACCGATAGCACAGGCTATATATGTCTTTCCGGAGCCACTGGCACCCTTGAGGATGATGTGATGGTTATCACTGATAAACTTGCAGGTAGCGAACCTTAACATCTGGGCTTTATCCAGTTTCCTGTCAGGGATGTATTCTATGTTCTCTATACATGCCGAAGGCTGTGAGAATGTTGCCAGTTTTACCAGCTTCTGGAGCTTGTTTTTCTGACGCCGGTTCCATTCGGCATCAACCAGGAGCCCGACACGTTCCTCAAAGGAAAGTGTGTCATACGTTTTGGAATCTTCCAGCTGTTTTTCGAATTCCTGGGCCATTGCTGAACAACGCATTGCTTTTAACGTTTCGAGCGTGGAATTATCTATCATGTATCATCACCTCCGTCCCGGTAGGCGGATACACCTCTGGTAATACCGCTGCTCCGTCTCTGGAAAACGTTATGCCCTGTGACAGTTTTCTCTAAGGGGAGTTTATCCTGTCCATTCTTAAGAATGGTCGAAATGCTTCTTAGAGAAGGCTGTGACGTAAAAGACAGAAGCCTTTCACATGCCCTTTCGATACGGTCCTGGCCATACCGGTCAGCCAGTTTCATCAGGCTGACACAGTATTTATAACCCTGTTCCGGTTCTTTATCGGAATAGAGGAAGTGGTGTACAACTTTTGATGTATGTTCTCCTATATATTCCGCCCAGTTTTCAAACTCTTCCGGATTATAGGTGAGATATTTCTGATGTTCAGGAGGCATATGTTCCCTGATACAGATAGGATCCTTCTGCGGTGATTTCTTCCTCACATGTGAAGCAACCCTGCTCCCATGGAAGAATACTTCCACAGTATTGCTCGTGCAACGGATATCCACGTGTTCGCCGATAAGGTCAAATGGAATTGAGTATTTATTTATTCCATCAGATATGAGATAATCATTCTGGACCTTGGCAGTGGACCAGACTGCCGGTTCATACGGGCATACGGGAAGCGGCTGCATAAATTCCTTTTCTTCGTTCTCAAAGGCTGTACGGCGGTTTCCTGCCCGTTTTTGAAATGGACGAGTATTAAGCTCCTCGAGCTTTTCTGAAATAGCAGCCTTGGCCTCTTCGATAGAAAAGAAACGATAGTTACGGAGTGCAGCAAGTATCCAGGTGGTTGCAAACTTTACCGACCCTTCGGCATTGGGCTTGTCGTCGGGATGCTTTACCCTTGCAGGCACTATAGCCGTGTTATAATGATCGGCCATTTCTTTGTAGGCACGTGGTATCACGGTCTCGTACCTGGTATTAGAAGTAATGCCCGCTTTGAGATTGTCCGGGATCAGCAGACGTGTTGCACCGCCAAAGTATTCGTAGGCATGTACATGACAGTTTATGAACGTATCGGATTTCATGTTGATACATATCTCTGCATATACATAGCAGCTGCAGGATAACACAGCCACAAACAGATATGCGGGATAGACTTCACCGGTAACATCATCATAGATGTCTATCGTGGCGCCTGCCCAGTCAACTTCCATTGCATCGCCCGGCTTATGCTGGATACGCATGGTAGCTTTAGTGACACGAGCCCACTTGTGATAGTTATCATTGAACTGTGTGCTCATATACGGCTTCTTACCGGCATTCTTTGCTTCCATACAGTATTCTGTCCACAGAAGGGAAAGAGTAACTCCTTTCTGGGCCAGTTCCTTATGGATGCGTGGGTAATCCGGCATCAGACGTTCTTCGGCTTTCTTGTGCCTTTCAGGATACAGGACAGCCTCCAGCATGATGTTGGTGACATCGTCATCAAGCGGCCACTTGACATTCAGAGCTTCAGCTATGGACAGGACTTCCTGAACAGTATTGCGGGAGCTGTGGACACTGGATGATATGTCGGTGTTGGTGTAACCGAGACTTTTTAGTCTCAAGATTTCTCGATAATCAACCATGGTTATCGACCTCCTATAATGATAGTCACACATATGTGTGCCAGATTCATTATAGGAAAAATAAACGCTTTGCTCAACAGAGCGGAAAGGATGCACTCGATCAGCGGAAAGCCTGCTCTAAATTACCGTGCAGCGTGCTCTAACTGGTCGGTATATACAACGAACCTACTCTTCCTGATGGTCAGACTTTCTTTGGGTCACTTGTGGTAAATGATATTGAAAAGTTCAAGAAGGGTTCTGACGCAATTATAGCAAATAGGTACGAGAGCGTGCTGGATGATGTGGAGGAGAAGGTGTATACGAGGGACCTTTTTAGAAGAGATTAACAAATATGGTTTCACGTACATACTTTTTACTTTGCTTATATGTTAATATATAGTAAAATTATTAATTGATGAAAGAAAAGATTTCATCCACTGTCTGTTGGTCGTATTGGGCGCCACAAATATGATGAAGGACATATTGGTTAAGTATCGGTGCATTTGTATATAGTACTAATGTATTGATGGCGAAGCTATGTTAATTTTCAAGTCCTTCATGATGATATGTCCATAAACATCTATAATATTTATTATGTAGATGATGAAACCAAGGAAATAAAGCAATTTGAAAAACCTTTATATCATGATAATGAAGTGATGATAAAACATGATACAAGAGTTGATAGAGTTTTGTTTTCAAAGAAGTTTTGGGATTTGGGAAGAGAGGCAATTATGTTTCCCAAAAACTTAAATGTCAATGGTACTGGGATAAGGAATTATAAGTATGATTTTTGATAGAAAAGCTATTATTGATCTTACCGATCAGGAAATACAAGATTGTTCGAATTTGTTTAGTTCTGCCTATGGCATTTATGATTCAAATTCACCAATCAGACCAGGAAGCCAGATTAAATTGGGCGCAAAACAGTATAAATCAAGATATTGTAAAGAAGGCGTATATGTTGCCAGAGGCTTTGAAGACGGTAAGCTTGTAGGCCATGCAATATATATAAGAAAACGTTATGAACCCTATGGTACAATGACATGGGTGCTGCAATTGGTTGTTGCAAAAGAGTATAGGCTTCAACATATAGCAAGTAAACTGTTAAGGTCAATCTGGGGTTTTTCAGATGATTTCGCTTGGGGACTTGCCTCAGCTAATCCTTGTACAGTAAAAACACTGGAAAGTGCTACATTTAGAAAATGTAATAGTGAAATTATCAAGAAAAATCTTGATGCAATAAAGATTATCGGAAAAGATACAACATTTGTAAAAGATGATTCATATGTTGTTGATAATAATATGGCCCAGGTAGATACGGAATTTTTTGCCGATAATTCGGAGTATCCAAGTGGCGAGGAATGTGAAAAAAAGCTTGGAAAACTTCGTCCGGGTCATGAATGGCTGGCATTTACTTTTAGAGAGCAGCCAATAAATAGAGAAAGCTACAGAAAACATTTCACAGGAATGATTGAAAGCTATGAGAGTATTTTGAAAGATGCCTATGGGCGTATGAAAATGGATGAGCATCCATGGACAAAAGGAACTGAGAATGAAATCAGATACATAATGAAATATGGTAAAAATGAGGATGTCTTAGATCTTGGATGCGGAATTGGCAGACATTCAATAGCCTTGTCTGAGAAAGGTTCAAAAGTAACCGCTGTTGATAATTCACCGGCATTGATTAAACAGGCCAGATTAAAAGTAAATAGCGATAATATTCAGTTTGTTGAAGCAGATGTGAGAATGTTCAGAGACGGAAAACTACATGATAAGGTTATATGTCTTTACGATGTAGTTGGTTCTTATCCGAAAGTTAAAGATAATAAAAGCATATTAAAAACTGCATATGAGGAGCTTAAACCGGGGGGATATCTTATATTATCTGTAATGAATATGGAACTTACGGAAAGTTTGTGTAAAAATGAATTGAAAGGTAAAATATCTCAAAATCCGGAAATTCTTGAACGTTTATTGCCTAGTAATACAATGCAGAAAAGTGGTATGATATTTAATCCTGATTACTACGCTATTGATACTGAAAGAAATCTTGTGTACAGAAAAGAACAGTTTTCTGATGATCAGAGTCTTCCTGCTGAGTATATTATAAGAGATAAACGTTATACCATGAAAGAAATATGTGATTTGCTTGAAGAATCAAAGTTTGAAATAGTTGAATCTAATTATGTTCAGGCTGGGAAATTTGATGTTCCGCTAGAAGCTAAAAATGAAAAGGCAAAAGAGATATGTATCGTTTGCAGGAAAAAACAGTAAATTGAAGAAGATATCAGACTAAGGAATGAAATGTCAGAACAGGCTTTCTTCCAAGTATGCCAAGGAACTGATCGATATAAAGAGTGACGGACCTGAAATCAACAGAAACTGGGCAGTTGATCTTGTAAAGAAAACAAAAATAGGCGTATGAGCTTACATCGCAATATAAATTAAAACAATCTGATGATGTGAAATGGGGTGACAAAATGGCAAAAAAGGACAAAAGCGTATTCTATTCAATAATATTCATGGTGGCGGTGATTGCCGTTTCGTTAACGTTAACGGCTCTGATAATTACGGGGGTTTCAAAGGTCATTGCTCCTGTGTGCCTTTTGCTGATCACAGTCTTTTCGGCATATTTTTTCTTTGTGTATATCCGGAAATTCCAAAATATAAATAATGAGCTCTACAAGCTGGAGGACGGTTTCGAGAGCCTGAAAAAGAAGATGATCGAATCGTCGATCGACCGTATCAATCTTCTGCCGGAGAATGAGCGCGAGAAGCAGCTTAAGCAGCTTTCAAAGGGCGGTTCGACAATACATGTCAACAGACACGGCATTTCAAACGTAAATTACAACATGCGTGTGATGACTCAGGGCATGAATCAGTTCATTAACTACATTGATTCCCAGACCTATATCGACCAGCTTACAAGGGTCGGCAACAAGGCAGCCTACAAGAATGCTGTTAAGCTTTGCAACGATGCCATTGAGCGCGGTGATGCAAAGTTTGGTATCGGTTTCTTTGATATGAACGGACTTCGTGATATCAACATGAAATTCGGGTTCGAAGCGGGAGACCGTCTGCTTTTTGATACCGCGGACCTTCTGAAAAAGAGCTTTGGAGCCAAGAATGTTTTTCATGTTGCAAGTGATGAATTCATTGTTGTGATGATGGATGCGAATTACTATGATATGCGCATGCTGACGTCAAAATTCGAGGACGAAGTCAAGAAATACAATACCGGGCGCGAGGAGCCTCTGCTTTCGGTTGCGAGAGGCTGCGATGCATTCAGGCATGACATTGAGGATAATTACAGGGAAGTGTTTGCGAGGGCTTCGAAGGCTTCAAAGCAGGACAAGCAGGCCTATTATGACGGCTCGAAAAAGAGACAGCGTGAGAAGAACGCCGCATACTTCTAGAAAATAAAGTAGGTGAGGGAAAAAATAATGTCAAAAAAACAGGTTTACAATCCATATCTGCCTTTAAACGAGTACATTCCCGACGGTGAGCCCCATGTTTTCGGGGACAGGGTCTATATTTACGGTTCGCATGACAAGGAGGACGGTGAGACCTTCTGCATGCTCGATTATGTTACCTGGTCAGCCCCGGTAACGGATCTTTCCGACTGGAGATATGAGGGTGTGATCTACAAAGCTTCCCAGGATCCGGATTATAACGAAAGGCCCTACATGTATGCGCCTGACGTTGTTAAGGGAAATGACGGAAAATATTATCTTTACTACTGTATGTCCGGCAAGGACGGCGTCGGAGGCTACTTCGGGCCGATTTCGGTTGCGGTTTCGGAAAGTCCGGCAGGCCCTTTTGAATACATAGGTTTTGTACGTAATCCCGACGGTACGCCGATGAAGGATTATGTATGCTTTGATCCCGGAGTTTTAAATGATAATGGCGTGATAAGAGTTTATTACGGCACGCGCTATGAATTTGAGGAGAGTACCGATTTCGGTCCTGTAAATGCCTGCGGTGAAGTGCTTGACGCGGGCTCGTTTGATGACGGGAAGGATGATCGGGAAATGTCCGGTTCGGACAAGGTGCTTAGCCCTTCAGAGAAAAGTGAGCTTGGTCTTCAGGCCTTTCTTAAAAACGAAGCGCTCATACAGCAGGAAATGAACATGTTTGGCAAATCTCGGGAGGAAATTGTTTCGATGGCAAAGAAGGATTCTGTGATGAGTCCTGCCGTTGTTGTTCTTGAGGACGATATGCTGACCGTGAAGGAGCGTGCGAAGCATATAATCCCTTACCGTGTTTTCGGCACAAGCTTTGAGACCCATCCTTTCTTTGAAGCAAGCTCAATGCGCAAGGTGGGAGACAAGTATTACTTTATTTATTCTTCAAGACAGAATCATGAGCTTTGCTATGCGACCAGCGATTATCCGGACAGGGATTTTGTGTTTGGCGGCACGATAGTTTCAAACGGTGATATCGGCATGAACGGCAGAATGGACGATAAGAAGCTTAACATGACCGGAACGACTCACGGAAGCATTATCGATATTAACGGCGAATGGTATGTTTTCTTCCACAGGCTTACACATAAGTCGGATTACAGCCGTCAGAGCTGCGCTGAGAAGATTGAAATCCTCCCGGACGGCTCAATTAAACAGGTGCCTTATACCTCCTGCGGTTTAAACGGCGGTCCGCTTGTCGGAAAGGGCGTATATCCCGCACCCATCTGTTGCGCGCTTACAAACGGCGCGGTGCCTCACGGCTGCAACAGAAAGTTTAAGGATCATTTCCCGAATGTGTCGAGCGGCAACGGAAATAATTATGTTTCCGAAATCACGGACGGCACTCTTATCGGCTACAGATATTTTGATTTTGCCGGAAAAACCACGCTCAAGCTTCGTATCAGCAAGAGCATGAGGTATTATCATGAGGATGGCATCGAAAGAAAACTGAGCGAAGAAGAAAAGAAAAATCTTTCAAAGGACGGTTATTTTGAAATTTTCCAGACTATACTCGGTACCGGATTTGAGACGGAAGAGGAGAAGAAGTCTGAAGCTTTGAAGGGTTTTGGATCAGATGACTGCAAGCCTTTCAGGCTTGAAGTAAAAGCGGAGTTCTTTTCGGGCGAGGATGCTTACGAATGGCAGGAAATAAGCGTTGAATGTGATTTAAGAAAGGGTGTTTATCCTCTGTACTTTAAGTACCATGGCGGAGCAGTGCTTGATCTTTTGGAGTTTGAGCTGGTTTAAAAAATTTCTTGATAAATAAGGCATATTTGTATATAATGTATACAGTATTTTGTTACAGGAGGTTTGCTACGATGGCAATTAATTTTATGGAGTTAAAGAATCCGAACGCTACGATTCCGCTTCGTGTTGCAAGGGGGCATTTTGCAACAAGCCACAGCCACATCAATTACTATGTTGATCTGACAAAGACCAAGTATTGTCTTAACGAGGCGAGAGAGGCTGCTCTGCTCCTTACCGAGAACTTTAAGTCTACAACGATAATAGATACCATACTCTGTCTTGACGGTACCGAGGTTGTCGGTGCATGTATGGCAAGCGAGCTGACAAGAAGCAGAACCTTCAGCATGAACTCCAACAGGGAGATCAATGTTGTTACGCCCGAGCATACAACCGGTTCACAGCTTATTTTCAGAGACAACATTGCAGGCATGATAAAGGATAAGAAAATACTTGTCATCGGAGCTTCCGTGACAACGGGATTTACCGTCATGGGCGCTATCGAGGCAATAGGCTACTACGGCGGAACCACAGTCGGTGTTTGTGCGCTGTTCAGCTGCCTTGACGAATATGCGGGCTTCCCTGTTTATTCAATTTTCAAGACAAAAAAAGTGCTTCCGGATTACGAGAGCAGGATTTCCAGCGAGTGCCCGCTCTGCAAGGCAGGAGAGAGGCTGGATGCAATGGTAAATACCTACGGTATTTCCGTAATCTGATTAATGCAAAAAACAGGCCGGATATATTGTCATCCGGCCTGTTTTTGTACTTCTTATACGGTTTTATATCTTTATATTTTTTTCAGATAATCCTCGTTGATCTCAATTACCTTCTTCATTGCCTCCGGACCGGGGGCCCCGATGGTAAGTCTTTTCCTTACGCAGGTGTCAAGCGAAATCGCCTCGTAAATGTCTTCTTCAAACATATCCGAAAACTTTTTGAATTCCGAAAGTTCAAGATCGTCGATCGCACATTTCTTTTCGATACAGTAAACTGTGATCTCGCCGATGACTCGGTGAGCATCCCTGAAGGGCATTCCCTTTCCGACAAGATAATCTGCTGCATCTGTAGCATTGGTATAACCGCCGGTTGCCGATTTATACATTCTGTCTTTATTGAATTTAATAGATTTCAGCATGCCGGTAAAGAGCTTAAGGCAGCCCTTGGTCGTGTCAACGGCATCAAAACTTAATTCCTTGTCCTCCTGCATGTCTTTGTTGTAGGCAAGCGGAAGGCCTTTCATGGTAACAAGAAGGGAATTGAGCGCGCCGTAAACTCTGCCGACTTTTCCTCGGATAAGCTCCGCGATATCGGGATTTTTCTTCTGAGGCATGATGGAAGAGCCCGTCGAATAGGTGTCGGAAATCTCTACAAACTGATATTCATTGGTGTTCCAGATGATGATCTCCTCGCTGAAGCGGCTGAGGTGCATCATGATAAGCGACATTGCGCTTAAAAACTCGATAAGGTAGTCTCTGTCGGAAACGCCGTCCATCGAATTAAGAGTCGGACCGTAGAAATCCAGAAGCTTTGCGGTCAGTTCGCGGTCAAGAGGGTAGGTGGTACCTGCCAGCGCGCCGCTGCCCAAAGGACAGTAGTTCATACGCTCATGGATGTCGCAGAGCCTGCTGTAGTCCCTTTTGAACATTTCCATATATGCTCCGAGATGGTGAGCAAGGGTAAGAGGCTGAGCCTTCTGAAGATGCGTAAAGCCGGGCATGTAGGTCTGGATATGCTCTTTCATGAGGGCATGTATGGTCGTGAGCAGTTCTTTTACAAGGGCCTGCATGTTTTTGATCTCGTCACGGATGTAAAGCTTCATGTCAAGCGCCACCTGATCGTTGCGGCTGCGGCCGGTATGAAGCTTCTTGCCGACCGAACCGATGCGTTCGGTAAGAGTGCCCTCGATAAAGCTGTGAATGTCCTCGGCGGTATCGTCGATCACAAGCTTTCCGGAGTTGATGTCGGAAAGTATGCCTTTAAGTCCTTCGATTATTTCGTCGCGTTCCTCAATTGTAAGGATTTCAACGGCGGCGAGCATGGTAACATGAGCAATGCTGCCTCTTATGTCCTGTTCGTAAAAGCGTTTGTCAAAGCTTATGGAAGCATTGAAATTATATACAAGTGTGTCGGTTTCCTCGGTGAAACGACCGCCCCAGAGTTTTTCCATGTATTTTTCCTTTCAGTCAGCGCTTCTTTGGTTGAAGCATATTCTACTATATTTTAACAATTTAAGGCTTTTTGTCAAGTTAAAACCCCACCAAAAGCCCCGTGTTTGATGTATTTTTGTTGATTTTTTACCACTTTGGTGATATAATGTAAAGAAATATTGTGTTAATTTACACATTTTACGAAAATGACGGTGAAACGCAGTCATATGGTTAAGAAAAAAAGCGTTTCAGAAAGTTAGAGGAATTATATTTTGGCGGAAAAGAAGATAATGCTCGGAAATGAAGCAATTGCCAGAGGATGCTATGAGGCCGGCGTAAAGGTATCGGCTGCATATCCCGGAACTCCGAGCACCGAAATCAGTGAAAATATCGTTAAGTATGATGAGATATATGCTGAGTGGTCACCCAATGAGAAGGTTGCGATGGAGGTTGCCATCGGCGCGAGCCTTGCGGGTGTTCGTTCGCTTTGCTCCATGAAATGTGTGGGTCTGAATGTGGCTTCGGATCCTCTGTATACAATGTCTTATATCGGCGTAACAGGCGGTCTGGTTGTCGTTGTTGCCGATGACCCCGGTCTTTACAGCTCACAGAACGAGCAGGATACAAGGGCTGTCGCAAGGGCTTGCAAGGTGCCTGTGGTTGAGCCTTCAGATTCCAATGAGGCAAAGAATTTCATTAAGTACGCTTTTGATCTCAGTGAAAAATATGATACTCCCGTGATCTTCAGGACAACTACAAGACTTGCCCATTCACAGGGCGTTGTTGAGCTTGAAGAGAGGGTTGAAAGAGAAGATATCCCCTACGAGAAAAACATCAAAAAGAATGTTATGATGCCCGGAAATGCAAAATTCAGGCATCTTTATGTCGAAGAACGCGAAAACAGGATGGCGGATGAGGCTGAAAGCTTCCCCATTAACCGTGTTGAAATGCGCGATACGAAGATAGGTGTGATCACGTCGGGAATTCCTTACCAGTATGTCCGTGAGGCTATGCCCGATGCTTCGGTTCTTAAGCTTGGTGTGGTTTATCCCCTGCCTAAGAAGATGGTTGCTGATTTTGCTTCGAAGGTTGACGTTCTTTACATTATCGAGGAACTTGATCCCATCATTGAAGAGCAGGTGCGCGCCATGGGCATTAAGTGCATCGGCAAGGACAAGCTCACCGTTCAGGGCGAATATTCGACAAATATGTTGAAAGAAAAGCTTCTCGGCGAGAAGCTTGATATCGATGCACCGGCAGACGTTCCGGTGCGTCCTCCTATCCTTTGCCCGGGCTGTCCTCACAGAGCTACCTTCCATGTGATGAAAAAGCTCGGTCTTCACGGGGCCGGAGATATCGGATGCTATACTCTCGGTGCAGTTGCGCCCTTAGGCGTGGTTGACACAACGGTCTGCATGGGCGCTTCAATCTCAACCTTACACGGCATGGAGAAGGCAAAAGGCAAGGACTATGTTAAAAACTGGGTTGCAGTTATCGGTGATTCAACCTTCATGCATACAGGCGTTAACTCCCTTATGAACATGGTTTACAACCAGGCAACAGGTACGGTTATCATTCTTGACAACTCGACTACCGGTATGACGGGTCATCAGGACCATGCGGGTACCGGCAAGACCTTAAAGGGCGATATCGTAAATTCAATTGACGTTGTTAAGCTTTGTAACGGAATGGGAATCGAAAATGTATATGTTCAGGATCCTCTTGATATGAAGGCTTTCGAAGAGCTTCTAAAGAGAGAGGTTGCTGCCGATCATCTGAGCGTGATCGTCGCAAAGCATCCCTGCGCTCTGCTCGACAAGAAAAAGGTTACCGTTCAGGTTGCCTGCGATACCGGAAAATGTAAGAAGTGCGGAATGTGCATGAAGCCCGGCTGTCCTGCGATCACAAAGAATGCCGACGGCACGGTGAGCATCAACGATACCATGTGCAACGGCTGCGGTCTTTGCGAGCAGCTTTGCAGGTTCGGCGCATTGAGCAAGGTTAATGTAGGTTGAGAGGGGAGACAGTGATGGTTAAGAATATTATGATAGTTGGCGTCGGCGGTCAGGGAACTCTCCTTACCAGCCGCATACTCGGAGGAATCACGCTTCATGCGGGCTATGATGTTAAGCTTTCCGAGGTACACGGAATGGCTCAGCGGGGCGGAAGCGTTGTTACTTATGTACGCTACGGCGACAAGGTAAACGAACCCATAGTGGAAGAGGGACAGGCCGATGTCCTGATAGCTTTTGAACGTCTTGAGGCTCTCCGCTATGCACATTTTGTAAAAAAAGACGGTGTTATCATCGTTAACGATCAGAGGATAGATCCCATGCCGGTTGTGATCGGCGCGGCAGAATATCCGGAGAATATAATAGAAAATCTTAAGAAGACCAGAAACGTAATGCCGATAGATGCGATGAGCGAAGCAAGAAAGCTTGGAAATACAAGGACTTTCAACGTGATAATACTCGGCATGGCCGCAAAGCATATGGACTTTGCCGTTGAAGACTGGCTTGAGGTAATTGAAAAAACCGTACCGGCGAAAACCATAGAAATAAACAAAAAGGCCTTTCTTGCCGGCTACGAAAT
Source organism: Lachnoclostridium sp. UBA3775 (assembly GCA_002369525.1). Classification (GTDB taxonomy): domain Bacteria; phylum Bacillota; class Clostridia; order Lachnospirales; family Lachnospiraceae; genus UBA3775. The sequence continues at coordinate 12,625 of DFFN01000056.1, forward strand.
GTAAAGAAAGGCAGTATTTTCGGAGAATAATGTGAGGGTTAAATGACAGAAGCTGTTAGAAGGGTGAAGAAGGCCGAAAACCAGCGCGATGCGCTGATCGAGCTTAAGAATTCCCTTAAAAGGGGTGACATCTCGCTTACCGACGACGATGTCAAATTCTTAAAGGGCCTTTTGATTTCCCTCCCGGATCCAAAATCAAGAAAAAATGTGGCTCAGATACTTGGCGAGTCCGGCCGTGAGCTTTGTCCGGAAATGATCGAGGCTTACGAAAAAGAGGACACCGAGTATGTAAAGGCTTCATATCTTTACGCGATGGAAACGATGGATATTTCTTCCGTTCGCGACAAGCTTGAGGGTATGAGGCTGGCATTATCCGAGACTGAGGTTCTTGACGAAAACAAAAAGCACTATGATGAGCAGATGGGCGCGTTTAACAAGCTGCTTGGCATGGCAATCGGAAAGCATGTGTTTACCGGATGGGATAAGAGTGCGGAAGTGATACTTATCACCGGTAAGGGGCTCGGTCAGGTGACGCTGGACCAGCTTGATACATCGGCGAAAAGACTTTTGGGCATCGGTGTCGGTGCAAGGCTCAATGCGGTAAGCGAGATAAAGGACATAAGAACCTACAAAGAAGTCCTTTTCATGATACCGGAATTAAGAAGACTGCCGGAGGATCCGTATAAGGCTGCCGAGGTACTCGCGGGAAGCGAGCTTAAGAATTTCCTGATTTCGATGCATGACAATGCCGAGCCCTGGGCTTACCGTCTGAATGTTGTCAGCACGATGGACGATAAGAAGAAAGCAATGTTCATCAGACGCTTTGCGGGCGAGCTTTTGCGTCATTCCGAAGGCTTCTTCGTAAATGATGCCTCGGATTATGAGCTTGAGATAAGGCTCCTTGAAAGCAGGGAGGGCGGTTTCACTCCGATGCTAAGGCTTTTCTCGATAAAGGATGAGCGCTTTGATTACCGCAGGGAATATGTGGCGGCAAGCATACGTCCCGATCTTGCGGCTACACTTATAAGGCTTTCGGCAGATTATCTGAGAAGCGACATACAGACTCTCGATCCCTTCTGCGGTGTGGGAACCATGCTTATCGAAAGACTTAAATACGGAAAGGTTCATCCGGCATACGGCATTGATGTTTTCGGCGAGGCAATAAACAAGGCAAAGGTAAATGCAGGTCTCGCAGGAGAAAAGATAAATTTCATAAACAGGAATTATTTTGAGTTTAATCATAAATACCGTTTTGATGAAATAATAACAAACATGCCTTTTGCCGTCAGAAGTGAGGACAGGCCGGAGATACGCGAAATTTACAGAAGATTTTTTGAATATTCCAAGAAGATACTGAGAAAGGATGCTTTTCTCATCATCTACCTTCGCGACATTGATGCGGCAAGGGAATTTTCAAATGAGTATAATTATTACATGGAGAAGGAGATGCTGATTTCCGATAAGGAGGATTCATATCTTTGCATCTACAGGAACTTGTGACCAGCGGGGGTTAGGGGAAATGATCAATGTGATTTATTCACCGTCACTTGAGTTTGACGAAAATAAAACCGGTGCTTTTGATGCTGCGAGAAAACAGAGGCTTTCGCATGCGGCACCTTCTAACAAGAAGAATGAGATATATACCGCAGGGCTTCTTATTGCGAAAATAAAACCTGAAGGCAGGAAGATTTATTACAAGACTGACGGCCGTCCGGAGTTTACAAAGTATTGCAACAGCGGTGAATCCGTAAACTGTGAAAGCAGAAGCTTCAATATCACGCACAGCGGAGGTCTTGTATTCTGCGCTTACTCTGATGACAATAATCTCGGAGTTGATTTTGAGCCCATGAACAGGCAC
>DFFN01000040.1 GCA_002369525.1 Lachnoclostridium sp. UBA3775
GCCAAGCGGTAAGGCACAGCACTTTGACTGCTGCATTCGTTGGTTCGAATCCAACTGGCCCAGTGGTAGAAACACCTCACGTTGTTCGGTGTTTCCTTGAATTAACCGCGTCAAGCGTCACGCGGACTGACTGTCGTAACCCTTTCAGGCTTACGACAATATGCGGATATGGTGGAATTGGCAGACACGCCAGATTTAGGTTCTGGTCCGCAAGGGTGCAGGTTCAAGTCCTGTTATCCGCAAGAAACTCCGGGGATTGAAATCACCTCAGGAGTTTTTATTTTATATAATAAAGTACATTAAATAGCTAAAATATGCTTGACTAATTCTTAAAATAATATTAAAATTATCATAGTATGTTTCATGGAGGTTTTTACACTATGGATCCCAATGATATGTTTGCCCAGTTTGAAGAGGCGAAAAGACGTGCGGAAGAAGAAGCTGCCGCACAGAAAGCTGCCGAGGAAGCAGCTTTAGCCGAAGCCGATGCTGCGATCAAGGCAGCAGAGGAAGAAGCAAGAAGGCAGCTTGAAGAGATAGAAAAAGCTCAGGCGGAAGCTGAAAGAATTCAGCGCGAAGCAGAGGAAGCCGCAAGACAGGCGGAAGAGGAAGCAAGAAGACAGGCCGAGATAGCAGCACAGAAGGCTGCCGAGGCTGAGGCAAGAGCAAAAGCCGAGGCTGAAGCCGCAGAGAAAAGGGCTGCACAGCTCAAGGCTCAGGCTGAAGCTGAGGAACGCGCAAAGAAAGAAGCCGCCGCAAAGGCAAAGGCTGAAGAAGAAGCAAGAATAAAGGCCGAAAAGGAAGCCGCAGAACAGGCTAAGAGGGAAGCAGAGCAGAAAGCCAAGGAAGAAGCTCAGGCTGCCGAGAGAGCAAAGAAGGAAGCGGAAGAAAAGGCCAAAGAAGAAGCCAGAAGGCTTAAGGAAGAGAGAAAAGCCAGCGGTGCTCTGAATCCCGTAATGCTCGGAATTGCCGCTGTGATCGCAATTGCATTGATCGTGGGATCTTTCATAGTTTCGAAGATGATTTTCGGCAATAAGAATTCCGGAGGCGGCTCGGATGTAAGCGGCTTCCAGAGCGAGATCAAGTCGGCAATCGAAAAAGCCGAGGTGGAGGCCGATTTCTATGTTGCACAATATTCGGGCGCAACACTTCCGAGACTTTGCATAGCAAACAACAATGAATATATTGTTTACTATCTTGAAGGAACAACGGTATACAAAGTTGCCGGTAAATATACCGGAAATGCCACCAACCCCGCTACAAAGATCGAGGCGGCCAAGAAGGTTAAAACTTCGGGCGGAAGCAGCGTATGCGAAAACATAACCTCGTTCTTCGTAGATACAAGCAAACGTTCTTCCGGACAGATTGCAATAAAGGTAAGAAGCGGCAGCTCTGATGTCAAAGTAACTAACGTTGCGGTAAAGGCAGCAGAGACTCAGGCAACGGAATAATCATTTAAGCAGGCAAGGCTGTCGCAAATCAAGCGGCAGCCTTTATTTTATTAAAACACAAAGGAGAAGAAAAATGGCAAAGGTTTATGTGATGCTGGCAAACGGCTTTGAAGAAATTGAAGGCCTTACGGTTGTGGATATTTTGAGGAGAGGAAAGGTTGATTGCGAGACAGTATCGATTGAAAAGGATCTGAACATACTCGGCTCACATTCGATAAAGCTTGAAGCCGACAGAATGTTCGGCGATGTTGATTTTAATGCCGGAGACATGGTGGTTCTTCCCGGAGGACTTAAAGGCACAAATGCTCTTATGGCACACGAGGGTCTTAAAAAGGTGCTTGCCGACTACCTGAAGGCGGACAAGTGGATCTCGGCAATATGCGCGGCACCATCCGTGCTCGGCGTAAACGGTGTTCTCAAAGGGAAAAAGGCTGTCTGCTACCCGGGGTTCGAGGATAAGCTTGACGGTGCCGAAGTAATGTACGGCGCAAAGGTGGTTAAGGACGGAAAAATCATCACTTCAAGGGGCATGGGAACCGCAATCGATTTTGCTCTTGCCCTGCTTGAGTGCATTGAAGGCAGCGAGACGGCAAAAAAGATATCAAAAGGCATACAGTTTACGTGAATTGCTTTAAAAATCGCTCTAAAATGACGTCTTTTTTTACATAATTGCAAAATACAAAAAAAGTTGTGGGAAGAGTAGCAAATTATGCTATAATATATTTTGTGCAGGGGTATATCCTTGTCTAAATGAACAATAAAATCAGGGGTGAGAACAATGGCAGGAGAAAACAGAACTCCCAAAAAGTTCGACATGTCTAGAATTGCCGAGCTTGAGCAGGAACTGCAGCGTGAAAAGGAAAAACTGAATTTCATTAAGGAAATGCTTGATTGCGGTCTTTGGGAGTATGAGATCAAAAGAAAGAGACTGGTTCAGAGCAAGAGCCTTGAGGGAGCATTCGGCGGGGTTATAGACAATTATCGCGAAACCATCAAAAACAGCAATGAGATTTATCCTGCTGATATTCCGATCTTTGATAAATTTGTTGACAGCATGGATGCCGGAGAACCGACTTTCTCTTATGAAATGAGAATGGATACCGGAACAGACCATTATGTATGGGTACGTTTTGAAGGCTACACTGTGAAGGGTACGGACGGTCTTCCCGAAAAGGTTGTCGGAAGATCGATGAACATTGATTCCGAAAAGCAGGCCGACGCAATAATGATCAAACGTGCCGAAAGCGACATAATCACAGGCCTGATGACAAGAGATTCTTTTATTTCAAGAATTTCGGTTGCCATCTCAAGAAGCCGCGTAACGGATCATCATGCTTTTATATTGCTTGACATAAATAATTTCGCATCGATAAACAAACAGTGGGGTAATTCCTACGGCGAATATGTGCTTGAAGCTTTCGGCAATGCTCTTGCAGGAATGTTCAAGGGGGATGAAATGGTTGCCCGTATCGAGGGTGACTCCTTTGCGGTATTCCTTCGCGAGATAAAAAATGCCGGTGCGGTCATCGAAATCGCAAAGTCGATAATCGAGATGACAAACAGGCTGGTGCTCAAGAGAGATACGCCGCTGACTCTTTCGATCGGTGTTTCCGTATGCCCCGAAGACGGCAAGGATTATTCAACTCTCTACAAAAAAGCATCGATAGCTCTCCAGGCTGCCAAGGAAAATCCTTCAAAGCCCTGCGAGTTCTATGCAACTACGCTTGCAAACAATCCTCATACGGTTAAGAAGTACGCCGATGAAGAGGGTACCACCGAAGCAAGAAAGATCATCCGCGAGCAGAAGATGTCACAGTACGGCAAGGTTGAGAAATATTTTGTTGACAGAGTGATGGACATGCTTGCCAGCGATGAGGCAAATCCCGACGAAATAAATAAGGTTCTTGCCGAGATCGGTAAATACTACAAATATACCAGAATCTACACATACAATTACGATAAGCGCGGTTCTACCTGCTTTATCAAATACTATTGGAACGAAAAGGCAATACCTTACATGCGTGTATATGAACGTGTGGTTGACGCACAGTGGGACAGCGTATATGCAAGATTCAAGAATGATGCGCTTTTCTTCTGCGAGAATTCTTCAAGACTTGATTTTGAAGTTCCCGGAGAGCTTGCAAACGTATTCGCACCCGTTGCTCTTCTTCAGTACAAGATCGACGAGGAAGACAATGCCGTTACCTGCATAAGCTTTGAAAGACCGCTCGGTCAGAGCTGGTCCAAGGAGGAAACCGATTTCCTTGTGAATTTCTCCAAGCTTTTGTGCATATACATGGAACGTATCCGTACCAGGGATCAGCTCAAGGAAGAGATCGAATATTCGCGTGACGTAATGAACAACCAGCTCGTTACCGACTATGCCGTTATGCCCGATTCCTACAAGCTCATCTTCGTCGGTGATGCGAACGGAAGGCAGTATGTTGCGGAAGAGGATAACCTTGTCTGCTATAAGACTGTAATGGGCAAGAATGAGCCCTGTAAGAACTGTCCTCTGCCGGGACTTCGCGGCGGAAACAAGAGCCGCTGTGCAATGGAGAGCTATTTCGAAAAGAATAAGAAATGGTTTACATCAACTGCCACCACCGTTAACCACGGCGATACAAGCTATGATTTCATCTGCTGGACCGATGTTACCGCCTTTGTCGACAGAATGAAATCGAAGGATCTTCTTACCGGTCAGCTCACAGTGGACAGACTTGAACAGATTGTCGAGGATAAGATTTCCATAATGAGAAAGCCTCAGAACCTGTTTGTATATTTCAATATACCGGATTTCAACGAGATCAACGATCTCTGGGGTTATGCAATATGTGACGAGGTTCTGATCATCTATTCAAAGAGCGTTCAGGATCAGCTGAAGGAAGAGGAATATCTTGCGAGAGTTTCGGGCTCGACCTTTGTAATGTTCCTTGACTATGATGACAAGGAGCGTATCGTTGCAAGGCTTGAAATGATCATGCAGGGTGCGATCGCAGCGGTTCACAGAATGTATCCCGATGTTAAACTTCGTACATGGGTCGGTGTTTACAGAATGAACGGACATGGCGTTAAGATCGGTGAAATGATCGAATATGCCAATACCGCAAGAAAGAGCATCAATTCAAGAACCGAGCAGAATGAGGTTGAGATAGCATTCTACTCAGATACCCTTAAATCCGGCGCGACCTTTGCGAACTTTGTCCGCAGCAATATGCACAAGGCATTTGAAGACAAGGAATTCCGTGTATTCTTCCAGCCGAGGCGTGATGATGACGGTGAGGTTGTCAAGGCAGACGTTGTTGTGAGATGGGTAACAAAAGAAGGTCAGGTTATCGAAAGAGATTCCTTTGCCGATATTATGGCTGAGGACGGTTTCATACAGGTGATCGATTCCTATATGCACGAAGAGACCTTCAGGCTCCTTGCAGAGTGGATCGGAAGAGAGATCAAGCCGCCGATCATTTCGCTTGCATGCTCATGGCAGTACATGTTCAGCCCTGAATTCATGAAGCATACCAAAGAAGTGATCGAGAAATATCCGATACCCGCTTCGCTTGTTGAATTCATCATTCCGGAGGGCGTTAACGAAAGCAACTTCTACAGAGTTGTTTCAATACTTCAGGAGCTGCAGAATATGGGCTTCGTGATCTCGCTCGATTCCTACATGACCAAGTATGCTCTCAATAATATGAGAACAGTCAAGATGATCGAAGAGAATCCGGATCTTAAGAAGCTTGATGACATTCAGGTTGAAGTCAGAGGAAACAAGCCTCTCAATGCCGATGATTTTGCAACTGCTCTCGACAATAACAAGAAGTGATAAGGCTTTTTGGAAATAAAAAATCAATAAGCGGCTTCCGGTTTGCGGAAGCCGCTTTTAACTGACAGTTTAAACCCTATTATTATAGGAAATAGTGATTGACACAGAGCAATACGTTGTGCTATAATCATGTTTCGTAAAATATTTTGGAGGAACGACCGATGAGTTGTACAGTTGAAAAATTAGAGAAGAGTATGGCTAAGCTCACAATCGAGTGTCCCGCTGAGGATTTTCTTGCAGCTTACCAGAAAGCATATCAGAAAAATAAGGGCAAAATCAATATAGCAGGATTCCGTAAAGGAAAGGCACCTCTCGCAATGATCGAGAAAATGTACGGACCTGAAATGTTCTATGAGGATGCGGCAAACGAGCTGATCCAGACAGCATATGAAAAAGCCTATGACGAGGTAGATATCGAGATAGTTTCAAGACCTACTATCGATGTTACACAGATCAAGAAGGGCGAGCCTTTTATCTTTACAGCTACCGTGGCAGTAAAGCCCGAGGTTACTCTCGGAGAGTACAAGGGAGTTGAGGTTACCGCAGCTGACGTAAGCGTCAGCGATGAGGAAGTTGATGCCGAGGTAAATAAGGCTCTTGAGCAGAATGCAAAGAAGGTTGATGTGACCGACAGAGCTGTTGAGAAAGACGATGAAACAGTTATTGACTTCGAAGGCTTTGTAAATGGAGTTGCATTTGACGGCGGAAAGGGTACCGATTATCCTCTTACGATCGGTTCCGGTGCATTCATCCCCGGTTTCGAGGATCAGATCATCGGAAAGAATATCGGTGAAGAATTTGACGTAAATGTTACCTTCCCCGAGGATTATCATTCAAAAGAGCTCGCAGGACAGCCTGCTGTTTTCAAGTGCACCGTTAAGTCCATAAAGAAGAAGGTCGTTGAGGAAGCAAGCGATGAGTTTGCATCCGAGGTATCCGAATTCGAAACTCTTGCAGAGTATAAGGCTGACATAAAGAAGCGTCTTGAGGAAAACAAGAAGGCTCAGGCTGAGCAGGCTAAGGAGGACGAGGCAGTTTCCAAGGCTTCCGCAAATTCAACAATTGAAATTCCCCAGCCCATGATCGAATCCCAGAAGGAACAGATGGCTCAGGATTTCGCATACAGACTTAAGGCTCAGGGCATGAACATGGAACAGTACTTCCAGTTCACAGGTTTTGACAAGGCCAAGTTCTATGAGACCATGGAGCCTCAGGCAATTTCAAGAATCCGTACAAGACTTACCCTCGAGGAAGTTGCAAAGGCTGAGAACCTTGAAGTTACCGAAGAGGATATGAACAAAGAGTACGAAGAGATGGCTAAGCAGTACAACATGGAAGTTGACAAGGTTAAGGAAATCTTCGGCGACCGTGACAAAGAGCTCAAGGCTGACCTGCTCTGCAGAAAGGCTGCAAAGCTGATAGCAGAAAATGCAAAGGAAGCCAAGGCTGAAAAGAAAACTGCAAAGACCAAAAAGAAAGCTGCCGACAAGACAGAGGAATAAATAAATGATCAGAGCCTTAACCGGCTCTGATTTTTCTAAAAGGAGGTACCGAATGAGTTTAATACCTTACGTAATCGAACAGACAAGCAGAGGCGAGAGATCATATGATATCTACTCAAGGCTCTTAAAGGACAGGATCATCTTCCTTGACGGAGAGGTTAATGATGCAAGCGCGAGCGTTATCGTTGCAGAGCTTCTTTTCCTTGAGTCGGAGGATCCCGGAAAAGATATCAGCCTTTACATCAACAGCCCGGGCGGATCAATATCTGCAGGTATGGCAATTTATGATACGATGAAGTACATTAAATGCGATGTTTCAACCATCTGCGTAGGACTTGCAGCCAGCATGGGAGCTTTTCTTCTTGCGGGCGGAACAAAGGGAAAGAGATATTCGCTTCCGAATGCAGAGATAATGATCCATCAGCCTCTCGGCGGTGCACAGGGTCAGGCTACCGAAATTGAGATTTCCGCAAAGCATATACTTAAGACCAAGGAAAAGATGAACCATATGCTTGCCGAGAACACCGGAAAGCCTTATGAGCAGATTGTTAACGATACCGACCGTGATAACTGGCTTTCGGCCGACGAAGCAAAGGAATACGGGCTTATCGACGAAGTGATCGTCAGCCGTTAGAAAAAGCTGATATTAAGGAGGAAGAACTTTGGCAAGAAATACAATAAATGAAGAACGCTGCTCATTCTGCGGAAAGAGTGCTCTTCAGGTTGCTAAGCTTGTAAAAGGCCCCGACGATATTTATATCTGCAACGAATGTACGGCGCTCTGCGTTGACATAATCGGCGTTGACATGTTCCCTATGTTTGACACGGAGAACCTCAGGGCGGCAAAGGCCTCAAAGAAGAAGCTAAAAAACAGGGCGGGCTCTGACGATATCAAGCTGATCAAGCCGAAGGAAATGAAGGCTTTCCTTGATGACTATGTCATCGGGCAGGATACTGCGAAAAAAGCTCTTTCGGTTGCGGTATATAATCATTACAAGAGAGTGCTTTCGGGCGAGAAGCTTGACGTCGAGGTTCAGAAGAGCAATGTGCTTTTCATCGGACCCACGGGTTCGGGAAAAACATATCTTGCGCAGACTCTGGCTAAGATAATAAATGTTCCTTTTGCGATCGCCGATGCGACAACTCTTACCGAGGCCGGCTATG
>DFFN01000094.1 GCA_002369525.1 Lachnoclostridium sp. UBA3775
CCCGCAAGTATCCTTGGCAGCAAAAGATCGAAAACGGTACGTCTTGCATACATTATGCAGCCCGGAAGCCCGAGTACCGGGATAGTCCTGTGTTCATAACTATAATATGAAACCAGCATCATGGCACCGGGAAGAACCGGAGCACCGTAGCTTACGATATCACTTCCGAGTGCTTTAATCGCTCCCGGAGTATTATCGTCAGGATCGACACTCATACCGCCGCTTACAAGCACAAGTTCGGCGCCGCTTTCCACATAAGCTTTTATCGCCCGGACGATTTCCGACATGTCATCGCCGACTATTGTCTGCCCGATGACCGGAACCTGGTATTCGGCCATTTTACGCCTCAAAACCGGACCGAAAGCATCCTCTATCAGGCCTTTTTTCACCTCGCTTCCGGTTGTTACGATTGCTGTTTTGGGTCTGAAAATCGGAAGTATTGAAAACAGCGGGGCACCCCTCAGGATGCTCTTTGCCGCTTCAAGCTTTTCTTTTTCTATCACAAGCGGAATTATCCTTGTTCCCGCAAGCTTATCGCCCTTTTTGACCGGAAAATCCGAATGAATGCTTGCTATCATCATCTCACCGAGTGAATTTATCGCCTTCAGAGCTTCCCTGTTGATTTTAAAAAGCCCGTCAATGCCTGCCATTATCTCAATTTTACCTTCGGAAGGTTCGCCGGCGGTGAAATACCGTCCGTCACCTATGCAGATGTCGCGAAGTATCTGTGCCGCCTCATTTTCATGAAGCATTCCTTCGGTTTTTTCCCAGACATAAAGATTTTCCTTTCCCACGGAAAGCAGCACCGGAATGTCTTCTTCGGTCACTATATGGCCCTTTTTGAACACAGGTCCTTTTTCGCTGCCCGGAATTATCCTTGTTATGTCATGGCAGAGCACATGGCCTGCCGCGTCGACTGTTTTTATCAGTTTCATATCATTATTCCTTATCAGAATCTCTGTTTATATCCTGCAATCCGAAATAGCTTTTAATGCATAAAAAAATCTCCTTTGTATTGTTCAGGTCGGCAATGATACTGCCCTCACAATTGTCCGGAGACATAAAATCGGTCGCAATGCATATGACATACTCTTTATCGCACACAGCTTTGTCGCTAACACCCTTTCTGACGATTTCAACCTTTGGAAGCTTTGAATTCTTCATTCCTTCGACAATTATGAAATCAGGGGTACCGGAGTCATCCCCAAGCCTTGATATCAGGGTATTTAAGCTGCCCTCTTCCCTGCGGTGTATGATACTCCCGCTCTCCGAAAAAGCTGCGCTTACCGTCGCCCCGGCCAGGTAAAACCTTTCGGTATCAGAACCCGGCTTGTCCGAAAGACTGTCATGTCCGTCATGTTTAAGCACGCAAACCGACATGTTGTCTTTTATGAACTCGTTTATAAGCCTTACTATCAGCCCCGTTTTGCCCGAATCGCTCGGTCCGCTCACAGCGAAAACAAAGGGCTTTAACGCTTCTGTATAATCATCCCTTGTATTTATGTTTTTAACCGTCTTACTGCTGAAATTCAGGATCTCTATCGGTATATACTTGGTATTTACCCTGTCAAAGATCAAGCGGAGACGGTATTTTCCCTCTTTTATCAGCTCCTCGATCACAGGAAGCACGCTTTTACGGTAGATCGCGCAGAGCGGCTGTATATGCTCCTCGTCCGTTATAACATAGCAGTCGTTGTCCGAGCTTATGAAATGGGAAAGAGCAAGGACAAACTCCCTTGTGATATTCGGCATATCGGCGGCGCATATGAAGACAAACTCCTCCTTTGCCGCAGACAGCACGGATCTTATCCCTTCTATAGGGCCGATTTCCTTTGCTTCGTCATAGACCATGCGGAAACCGAGATCCTCATACTCTCCTTTTTTTGCAGCGGAAATAATGAGCTCGGAAAAGCCTCCCAGCTCTCTCGTGAGCTTATCGATTATCCTTTCCCTGCCTATCTTCATTAAGGCCTTGTTTTCTCCCATGCGGCTGCTTTTGCCGCCGGCAAGGATACCGATACCAAGTTTTCGATTCTTTTGCTGCATTTTTCTCCTTCTTTATCCCGGCATCATCATGATGCGAACTTCATCACCCGCTTTGAGACAGGTTCCGGCCGGTATGTCCGCATAGCAGTTGCATTCCGCCATATTTGAGATTACCGACGATCTGTTGTCAGCTTCAGTTTCCACCTTTCCGAAGCAGACTCTCGCCCTTATAAAGCGCCGGTGGAAATTCTGTTTTTTATAATCATTTTGCATTACGGCGACTCCTTCTTTGGGCAGGAGTGCCTTACAGCCGGTAAGCTTTGACAGGGCGGCATAAAAGTATATGTCAAAGTTTACAAGGGCGGCATAGGGATTTCCGGACAGCGCAAGGACCGGCTTGCCTTTTACCATGGCTCCGAGACTCGGCGTACCGGGCTGAATGTTTACCCTTCTGAACAAAATGTTTCCTCCGAGCCCCTCGATCATGTCAGGTATCAGGTCCTTCTTTCCTACCGACACTCCGCCGGTGGTGATCACTATATCCGCCGTTTTGATTGCCTTCTTCAACGTATCGATAATGGTCTGCCTGTCATCCGGGCATATTGTAAGAAGCACAGTTTCCGCTCCGGATCTTTCGGCCGCGCATCTTAGCATCGCGCCGATGCTTGAATATATTTTCCCGGGCTCCGGCTTTTCTCCGGGTCCAAGAAGTTCGCTTCCGGTATTTATTATCGCAAGCCGGGGCTTTCTTACGGCCTTAACTTTGTCGATTCCGGCCGCTGCAAGGGTTCCTATCGCTGCGCGCCCAAAAAGTTCTCTTTTTTTTACCAGCAACGCGCCCTTTCCGAAATTTTCTCCGACGGGGCAGTAATTCATTAACGGCGGCACGGATCTGTAGATACTTACCTTTGTTTCACCGTAATCGGTGTCCTCCTGCTTTACGACTGCATCAAAGCCCTCAGGTATCATACCGCCTGTCATGATGCGGACAGCGGTTTTTTCGGGATAAGCCGGAGCATTACCGTTTCCGTCATGTTCAGGAACATCACCCGCATCTATTTCTCCTGCAACCGAAAGCACCGCCGGTTTTTCGCTGCAGGCGCCCTCAAGCTCGGATGACCTGACTGCATAACCGTCCATTGCCGATCTCGGAAAGGACGGCACATCGATTTTGGAAAAAATATCCTCCGCCGCAACCCTGCCGCAGCAATCAAAAAGAGGCAAAGTTTCGGTTTCGGTGATGCTTACCATCCTTTCAGTCCAAAGTCTCTTTGCCTCTTCTATTTCCATTGTTTTTCCTCCGGTATATTTTAAGCCTATTCCTCAGCCGTCATCTTTTCAATCGCAACCGCGCACACCTTGAATTCCGGTATTCTTGCGAAATCGTCAAGTGCCGCATTGGTGAGCCTGTTGACGGGCGAATCGGGGAAATGGAAAGGCATCCAAGTCTCGCCCTGGGAAACCTTTCTGCCGACCCTTGCGGTAGCGTCAATCTTTCCTCTTCTGCTCTTTACGACTATCCTTTCACCGTTTCTGATACCAAGCCTGTCGGCATCTTTGAAATTGATCTCGATGAAGCCTTCGCCGGCCATATCCGCAAGACCGGGCGAACGCATGGTCATAGCCGCAGCATTGTACTGATATAAAATACGTCCGGTTGTAAGGATGAAGGGATATTCCTCATCCGGAAGCTCCTTCGCGGGATTATATTTTGCGGGATAAAACATTGCCTTTCCTCTTACGGGACCGCCGGCATGCATGATGGGCGTTCCCTTGGAAGTCTTGGTCTTGCAAGGCCACTGCAGTGTCTCCCCGTTGTCAAGACGTTCATGGGAGATACCCGCATAGCTCGGTGTAAGCGAAGCCACCTCATCCATTACCTCGGCGGCTGTCAGCCTCTTCTGAGGATATCCCATGGCGTTCATAAGGTCTACGATGATGTCGATATCGCTTCTCATCTCGCCATTAAGACTTACCGCCTTTCTTATCCTCTGTACTCTTCTTTCGGTATTTGTGAAGGTTCCTTCCTTCTCGGCATAGCTGACAGCCGGAAGGATAACATCAGCATATTCCGCGGTCTTTGTCACAAAGAGATCCTGTACCACAAGGAATTCAAGGCTTTCGAGAGCTTTTTCGATATGGTGGGTATCGGGATCCGAAACTATCGGATCCTCACCGCAGATATAGAGACCCTTAATCTTTCCTTCAATAGCTGCGGGGAACACTTCCGTTGCTTTAAGACCCGGTCTGGGATCGAGCTTTACGCCCCACGCATGTTCGAATTTTTCCCTTACCTGGTCGTTTGTTACCTTCTGATAGCCAGGATAATCCGTCGGCTGTGCGCCCATGTCGCAGGCGCCCTGAACATTGTTCTGTCCTCTGAGCGGATTAACGCCGCAGCCGCTCTTTCCGAGTTTTCCCGTAATGAGCGCCATGTTGGACATGCTCATAACACCCTCGGTACCGGTTGAATGTTCGGTGACACCGAGGCAGTATATAATCGGAGCCTTCCCGGCCTTTGCATACATCCTTGCGGCCTCGCGAAGCTTGTCCGGATCGATATGACATGTTTCGCCGACCTTTTCGGGGGTATAATCTTTTACCAGCTCCTTAATCTCATTGAATCTTTCCGTATATTTTGAAACATATTCCTCGTCAACAAGCCCTTCCTCGATTATAACATGGAGCATGCCGTTCGCAAAGGCCACGTTTGTTCCCGGTCTTAATTTAAGATGGATATCTGCATATTTGGTGAGCCCGATCTCGCGAGGGTCCACAACAATGAGCCTTGTGCCCTTTGAAACCGCCTGTCTGATCTGCATGCCGACAACGGGATGCGCCTCTTCGGGATTCGAACCGACAAGAAGTATGCAGTCCACATCGTGGGTGATATCGTAGATCGGATTGGTCATGGCACCCGAACCGAGAGTATTTGCAAGGCCGGTAACGGTCGCGGAGTGACATACCCTTGCACAGTTATCGGTATTGTTGTTTCCGAAGCAGGTCCTTACCATTTTCTGGACCATGTATATATCTTCGTTGGCGGAACGAGAGCATGCAAAGCCGGCAAGGCTTTCCCTGCCGTATTTTTCCTTGATTTCCATGAGGCGTTTTGCGGTGTAGCTTATGGCCTCTTCCCAGCTCGCCCTTTCGAATTCATTGGTTTCGCGGTTTTTGATCAGAGGCACGGTAAGCCTCTCCGGTGACGAAACAAAATCAAAGCTGCCGGAACGGCCTTTTACGCAAAGCAGCCCGTGGTTCGAGGGACCGTCGGCCGCCTCTACATTTACGATCTTGTTGTTTTTCACCACAAGATAGAACTGGCAGCCCGTAGCGCAGTGAGGACAGGTTGTAAGAACCTTCTTAACCTCCCATTCCCTGTAATGCTCTCTTCTCTTAAGCGTGAGGGCACCTGTCGGGCAGGCCTCTGCACAGTTACCGCAGGATTCGCAGCCGCTCTTCTTCCAGCCTTCGCCAAAGGGTGCTTCAACGATATGGAAGGTGCCTGTTCTTCCGCTTGTGAGAGTCTTGTTTACCGTCACCTCATTGCATACGCTGATGCAGCGCTGGCAATGGATACATTTGCTCGGGTTGTAGACAATATAAGGATTTTCGCCGACAACCGGAAGCTTTTTCTCGATCTCGGCTCTTGAGCCCTTGAAGCCCGCTTCTTTTATTTCATAAGTATAGCACAGCTCCTGGAGCTTGCACACGCCGTTGTCCGGGCAGCTCATACAATCGATATTATGGTTCGAAAGTATCAGCCTAAGCATCGTACGGCGGTATTCCTCAAGCTTTTCGCCGGCTGTGTTTATCACCATGCCTTCCCTGACCTTGGTCTTGCAGGCCGCAAACATTCCGTCAAAGCCCTCGATCTCTACCATGCACAGACGGCACGAACCAATCTCGTTTACATTTTTTAAATAACAGAGAGTGGGAATGTCGATATTGTTTGTCTTTGCCGCATCAAGTATGGAAATGCCTTCGTTTACGCTTAATTCGGTTCCGTTTATTTTTATATTTACCATTCGCAGCGGCCTCCTTCCATAGATCCACAGCCATAGTGGTCGCATCTGAGACATCTTCCCGCCTCACGCATGGCTTCCTCATAAGTCATCGGCATTTCGACTTCCTCAAAATTCTCCCTTCTCTCAAAAGGATCCTTCTCTTCTATTTCGGCTCTTCCGGTAGGTATGCACTTATTAGGCATTGCCGGAGGCGCTGTAACATCAAGTTTGATCTTATGGTGGTAGCCGAGGTATTCGTCAATGTTAAATGCAGCCACCTGACCTGCCGCTATCGCATTTATCGCGGTTGAAGGTCCGGTCACGCAGTCTCCTCCGGAGAATACTCCGTCAACACCGTCTACCATACAGGTTTCATCGGCGACAATGCGTCCTCTGTTTACGGGTATGCCCGCCTCCTCAAAGGCAGCCACATCGCTTCTCTGGCCTACGCCGAGTATCAGCACATCACATTTGAATCGGTAAGGATATGCGCTTGAATGCTCTGTCGTCATCATACCGAATTTGTCATATTCGGCAACGATCTGAGGCTGAAGCCAGACCGCACTTACCTTTCCGTCTTCCTTTTCGGTCTCGATATGGAGGAAGGAAAGCAGAGTCCTGAAACGGACTCCCTCCTGCATTGCGCTCTCCACCTCGCTGAAAAGAGCCGTCATGTCGTCACGCTTTCTCGTAAAAACGTGAATGGTCTTTGCTCCGAGCCTCACGGCCGTTCTTGCGGCATCCATGGCAACGTTTCCGCCACCGATCAGCACTACCCTTTTGTCCGTAAGGTCCATGGGGTTTCCGTTTGCAACCTGCTGAAGGAAATCGGCCGCCGGTATTACGTTCGGAGCGTCGGCATTTTCTATCGGCATGCGGTTACCGATCTGGGCGCCGAGTCCCAGATATACCGCATCATATTCTTTTTTGATATCTTCGAAATTTACATCCCGTCCTATTCTTGTTCCGCACTTAAGCTCGATATCGCCGGCTGCAAGGATCGCGTTTATATCCTGGTCAAGCCTTGCCTTCGGAAGACGATATTCCGGTATACCGTACCTGAGCATTCCGCCGGCTTTTTCATGCTCCTCAAAAACAACAACCTTATGTCCCATGAGCGCAAGAAAATAAGCACAGGTAAGCCCCGAAGGCCCTGCGCCGATAACGGCAATCTTTTTTCCTGTTTTTACATTAGGTTCGGGAGTTTTTACGGAATCGGCGCTTACCATGTCAACGGCATATTTTTTAAGGCCCCTGATATTGATCGGAGCGTCGATTATAGAGCGACGGCATTTCTTTTCGCAAGGATGCTCGCATACCATCGCACAGGCTGTAGGAAAGGGATTGCGGTTTCTGATCATATTGATCGCCCCCGCATAATCCCCTTCTTTTATCAATGCAATATAAGCCGGCACATCAACATGTGCGGGGCACAAAGTCATGCAGGGAATGGTCTGTGTTACATTCTCCACACAACGGCGGTTGCATATGTGGCTTTCATATTCATCCGCAAATTCATTTATGCTGTCAAGCACAAGATTAGCCGCAACAACTCCGACTGCACAGTCAGCAGTCTCAACTATCATGTTGCAGAGCTTCTTCATTTCCTCAAGGGTTTCCATGCTTGCATCACCGGTCAGGATGCTGCCGAGCAGACGGTCAACCTCAACAAGACCGTCACGGCACGGAACGCACTTGCCGCAGGACTGATTCATCGAAATCTGCAGCAGTGAACGGTAAAGAACAATGGGACACATCCCCGGCGGATATGAACTCATCCTTGATCTGAATTTATGCAGGACAACATCAATCCTCTGATTCATGTTGCCGCGTTTTGCCAATCTTTTCATATCTTCTCCTGTAAATATGTTATAGTAAACACTTCAGATAATTATTCTAACATATCTCAGGATATTTTTCAAGTATCAGCATCCGGGGCTTTCAGTGTTTCCTCGGCAGAACAGAGCCTCTTAAAACAAGTCTTCCGGGTATTATCATTATACCCTTGCGGTTTGCACTTTCATCGTTCTTCTGCTCGATAAGCTTGATGCACTGCTGTATCATTTCCTCGGTGTTGACATGGTAAGTTGTCAAAGGTACACTGTCAACGACATTGTCCGCATAATCGTCATAGCCGACAACCGCAATATCCTCCGGTACCTTATAGCCCATCTGGTTAAGCTGGGTGATCAGTCTGTATGCCGTTTCGTCGCAGTTGCAGACAAAAGCTTCCGGCATTTCCTCGGGCAATACCATGGGGATAAACTTTCCGTCCGCATCTCTGTCCATAATGGTCCATTTTTCCTCCATCCTAAGATCCTTGGCTATCAGATATTTCATGTAGCCGGTGAAACGGTCAAGGATGCTTCTTGTGGCTTTGTAATTGCCGACAAAACCGATTTTGGTATAGCCGCTCTTTACCAGATATCGAGTAAGGGTATAACCGCCGTTTATGTTGTCTCCGGCAATGCAGTTAACGGCATACTCTTCATTCTCAAAATCGAAGAAGATAACGTCTATTTCCAACGACATCAGTTCCTCAAGGAAACGGTTTTTCATTTCGCCTATTATCACCACATGTGAAGTGGATTCAAGCTTCACGATCTTAGGCAGCTTTCCTTTTTCCTCATCTTCCTTACGAACAATTTCAAGAATGCCGATATGTCCTCTTGCGGAAAGGCTCATTATCATTTTCTGATAGATTTTGAAATAGAAGGAATTGTCGTTAACAAGAAAACGCTCGGACATCAATAATGCAATATTTCTGTTTCCGCCTTTCTTTTCGCTGCTTTTACCGACATATCCCATTTCTCCGGCCATGGTAATGATCTTTTCCCTCAGGGCGGTTCCGACACCCTCTTTTCCGGCAAGCGCCTTTGAAACCGTTACGATACTGACATTAAGCTGTTCAGCTATATCTCTCATTGTTACACTTTTCCTGCTCATGCTCATATCCTCGCTGGATTTATTTAATAATCTTATTATAAAATAAAAATTATCATTTTGCAACTAATTTAGCTAAAAAGATTAAAAAAAATAGATTCAGCTAAATTTAGGCGGTTTTGGGGGCATTAGCTAAATCCATTTATTTAGGCTGCGGCGGTCAGCCGAGTACTTTTTGCGTATATTCCCTGCAAAAATCGCTGTTTGCCGCATTAATAGGAAAAACAAGTATCATTTCCTCTCCTGCATTATCTCCGGTAAATTGCAGTTCGGTCATTTTTGTGTAGGGCAGATCTGTCACCCTTATTCCGCAGGCAAGCGTTACCCCGTCGCTGTTTTCACCCACAAAAAG
>DFFN01000064.1 GCA_002369525.1 Lachnoclostridium sp. UBA3775
ACAAGAGCATTATTGAAAACAATATTTCAGGGATAAAAAAGCTGCCCATCGCCACAATGTTTATCATCCTGTATTGTTTTTCCATTACCGATACCCAGGGAAACAACCACAAGGCCGATGTATCCTGCGGCTGGCAAAGCTACTCCTATACCCTTCCGGTAAGCCCGGTAATGAGGGCGCTTGCCATCTCAGCCTACAGGCTGATTCTTATCATATCCGGTATTATCCTGAGCCTGATAAATGCAGCTGCTCACGCATTTTTCTGGAATACGGAATTTGACCGGTCCCTCCCGCCATATATATTTCTGTTTTTGACGCTGCTGACCGTCTTCGTTCTGCCCATAGATTTTTTTATGTTCCGCGCAAGGAATAAAATCGATTATAAGAAATACAGCACTGTTTCCTATGCCTTAATGGTCATCATGATGATCACGGCAGCCTTTATCTTTCTCAGGGCGAACGGAATCAGCCTGTCCTCTCTGTTAAACAGCGAAAGCGATACAAAGCTTCGTCTTCCTTCTTTTGATACGGCAGATCTTTTATGGACCGTACCTTTGTTTATCGCAGTCTGGCTTCTTTCCTTTGGTTTCCTGTATATGGCACTTAAACCGCCTTGTTTCAAGGATGAGAACGCAGATTCCAAAAAAAGCGGTGAAACTCTTTCGGCCTCTCTTCCGGAAGTTTCCAAAGGGTCACCAACCGGTCTTTTTTACATGGAACTTTCGAGCAACAGGCTCATGCTTGCCATCTGCATCCTTCTTCCTTTTTTTGCCTCAGCTTTACCGTTTCTTGTCTGTTCGACATATGTTTTCTCGGGCAGCAAAAGCATGGCGGATGTGCTTGATGTTGTCTCAAATCCTTTTGTGCTGATTGCAATGTATCTGCTCGGCGTTGCCGGTATCAGCATAGGGCTCAGTCTGCTGTTCTCAAATGATAATAAAAAGAGCTTTGCATATTTCATCGCAACAACGCCCGGTGGCACAGGCAGATATGTCATAAACAAGTATTGTTTATGCTTGATGATAAACCTGCTTCTGCATATCGGTTATATTGTATGCTTTCTGATTTTATCGGCAGCCTGCCATCATGTCATTAATGCCGGTCTTTATTCATCGGCATCCGGATATATATGCGGGATATTTGCCGTCATGCTTTTGTTTTCTGTCGAGCTTCCCATCTTCTTCCTCTTCGGTCCGAAGAAAGCCTCTATGATCAAACTGTTCGGAATAGTCACGGCAGGGATAATCGCAACCGTGATTTTCGGATTCCTCCCTGAAAGTGCGCAGGAAAAAATCATGTTAAAAATCTCCGATCTGGCACACGGCAATGTCAGCCTCAAATGGCTGTCGTTTAAAAGCTTCGGTCCCTATCTCTGCATGCTTATATACTATTTTTCGATGAAACTTTCCTGCCGCCTTTATCTTAAGGGGGCTGAAGGCTGCGAATAATTCTCCGCCTCAATCAACCGGTTTTTCAATATGCAGAACTTGCATGGCCTGATCATAGTCACCGCCGGAAAAAACATCAAAAAAACTTGACATGTTAGTATCTTCTAACTATAATATACATGAGTTATAGAATACTAACCATCGTTATTCGTGTGTTACGTATGGGGATGGCCGGCATGCTATACACAACATTCCCAAAATTGTAAAATCCGGAGGTATTTAATCATGATTTCATGGAAAACTGCAAGACACATTATTTACGGATTCCTGGCAGGAACGGCAGGAGTAAAAATCCTTAGCGGAAAAACTGCAAAGAAAGCCTATACACACATAACAGCCGCTGCCCTGCGCGGTGCAGACGATGTAATATCCAGAGCAGAGATCATCAAGGAAAACTGCCAGGATATCTATAACGATGCAAAAAACATCAATCAGAAAATCTATGAAGAAGATGAAGAACAGCTCATAAAAGATGCCCGTGAAATAATACGTGAGGCAGAGGATAAAACTGAAGCAGAAGCATAAGGTATTCAAAATATGAAATCAAAAATCTTACATGAATCTGCAGGAAGGATGAGAGTTCACTTTTTCCAAAGACACATGAGTATCGGTGAAGCCGACAAGCTCGAATATTTTCTTAATTCCCTCCCTTATGTTAAAAAAGCAAGTGTCAGTGAACGAAGCTGCAACGCCGTAATAGCGTTTGAAGCCGGAAGCAGAAAAGAACTGCTGGGTGAACTCTCCTCTTTTGGTTATGAACGGACAGAAGTCGAGGTCCCGGAAAATACGGGAAGGGCTTTAAACCATGCTTATCAGGACAAAATGTTCTGGCATCTGGCAAGAAGAGCAGCCGCAAAGCTCTTCCTGCCGGTCCCTGTCAGAAATGCGGTAACGGTCTTTAAGGCGGTACCCTATATTTTCAAAGGTATAAAAACACTGTTTGGCGAAGGTCTCAAGGTTGAGGTTCTTGATGCAACGAGTATCGGTGTATCAATTGCCAGGAAAAACTATGAGACCGCAGGTTCAATCATGTTCATGCTTAAAGTAGGGGACATAATGGACGAGTGGACTTATCGCAAATCCATAGACGAACTGGCCAGGGTGATGGCGATAAACGTAGACAAGGTCTGGCTTGTAACTCCTGGCGACGAGGAAATCCTCGTCGGAATCAACAAAATCAGACTCGGAGACAGAATAGTTGTACGCACCGGAAACGTTATCCCTCTTGACGGACTGGTAGTTTCGGGCGAGGCAGGAGTAAATCAGGCTTCCATGACCGGAGAATCCCTGCCTGTACATAAGGAATCAGGTGGCTATGTATATGCAGGCACGGTAGTTGACGAGGGCGAGCTGTTCATCGAGGTAAAAAAGACCAGCGGCGAAGGCCAGTATGACCGTATCATTTCAATGATAGAAGAATCGGAAAAGCTGAAATCCGAGACCGAGTTCAAAGCTGCGCTTCTTGCCGACAGGCTTGTTCCGTATTCGCTCGGAGCGACCGCACTGACACTGTTGCTGACAAGAAATGTAACAAAGGCCACCTCGATACTTATGGTTGATTTCTGCTGTGCCCTCAAGCTTTCAATGCCCATTGCGGTACTGTCGGCAATGAGGGAGGCCGGAGAACACAATATCAGTGTCAAGGGTGGAAAATTCCTCGAAAACGTCGCGGAAGCCTCCACTATCATTTTTGATAAAACAGGAACACTCACCAAGGCGGAACCGGTCGTAAGAAATGTTTATGCTCTTAACGGCAATGATCCCGACGAAATGCTAAGGCTTGCCGCATGTCTCGAGGAACACTATCCCCATTCAATGGCAAATGCGGTCGTGAAAGCCGCAGCCGATAAGGGTCTGATACATGAAGAGGAACATGCCAAAGTTGAATATGTTGTAGCTCACGGAATTGCAAGCTCGATTAACGGAAAAAAGATTGTGATCGGAAGCAGGCATTTCATATTTGATGATGAATGCTGCAAAGTGTCTGAAGAGGATAATAACATACTGTCGGGGCTTTCAGATGAATATTCGCATCTTTTTATGGCCATAGGAGGCGTTCTTTCAGCCGTTATAGAAATCGAAGATCCGCTCAAGGAAAGCGCAGCAGATTTAATAAACGGTCTTCATAAGCTCGGTTTTGAAAAGGTAGTAATGCTGACCGGAGACAATGAAAAAACTGCCGCAAAGATTGCGGAAATGATAGGTGTCGATGATTATATGGCAGAAGTGCTTCCTGCCGACAAGGCTGC
Organism: Lachnoclostridium sp. UBA3775; assembly: GCA_002369525.1. Taxonomy (GTDB): domain Bacteria; phylum Bacillota; class Clostridia; order Lachnospirales; family Lachnospiraceae; genus UBA3775. The sequence continues at coordinate 3,698 of DFFN01000064.1, forward strand.
TTATGTAAAAGCAGAACATAATGCCGGAAGAAAGGTCGTAATGGTCGGAGACGGAATAAACGATTCTCCCGCTCTTTCCGAAGCGGATGTCGGAATTGCAATAAATACAGGCGCCGCTATAGCAAGAGAAGTAGCCGATATCACTATCGCCGATGAGGATTTGGAGGCATTGCTTCTGTTACGCAGGCTTTCTGTCGGGCTTATGGGAAGAATCGGTAAAAATTACCGCTTTATCATAGGCTTTAACTCCCTGCTCATATTGCTCGGAATCGTCGGAGTCCTGACCCCGGGTACTTCTGCCCTTCTTCACAACGGTTCTACAATTGCGATCGGGCTGAAAAACATGACAAAACTTGGTGTTTAGCTCACATACTTAAAAGGAATTACCGCCATAACTGCCGGCATCTCCGGGTTATGGCGGTAATCGGACCTATGTTATTTTTTATAGTGTGACTCCGGTCTTAAACAACGCTATATCACGCGAATCATAGCGTTCATTGACAGTCTGGCGGCCGTTTACTGTCTCTTTTACAAGATCGATAAGCTCATTTAACTTATTGTCAAAGGATTCGCCCTCGGCAATATCCCCTGCATTAAAATCTATCCAGTTTGCCTTTTTCGCAGCAAGCTCGGAATTTGTCGAAATCTTTATTGTCGGAACAAAACCGCCGAAAGGAGTGCCGCGTCCGGTCGTAAAAAGCACCAGATGACATCCCGCACAGGCAAGATTCGTTACCGCAACCATATCGTTTCCGGGACCGTTTAAAAGATTCAGTCCCTGTGCCTTAAGGACATCTCCGTCAAAAAGCACATCGCATACCTCTCCGTTTCCGGATTTCTGTGTACAGCCCAAGGATTTATCCTCCAGGGTGGTGATTCCGCCCGCCTTGTTGCCGGGTGAAGGATTCTCATAAACGGGCTGGTCATGCTTCTGATAGTATTCTTTGAAATTATTGATAAGCTTGACCGTTTTGTCAAAGACTTCTTCGTTTCTGGCCCTGTTCATAAGAAGCTGCTCGGCTCCGAACATTTCGGGCACTTCCGTAAGTACGGTTGTTCCGCCCACGGACACGATATAATCGGAAAATCTTCCGACCAGAGGATTTGCGGTTATGCCGGAAAGGCCGTCCGAACCGCCGCACTTAAGTCCGACCTTAAGGCAGCTTATGTCCTTTTCGACTCGCTTATCATTCTTTGCCGAATCATAAAGCTCTTCAAGAAGCCTTACGCCCTCCGCTATCTCATCTTCGACTTCCTGTGCGACAAGAAATCTCGTGCGTTCCTTATCGTAATCTCCGAGGCTTTCCTTAAATACATCCATGCGGTTGTTTTCGCAGCCAAGTCCCAGGACAAGCACTCCTCCGCAATTGGGGTGTCTGCACATTCTTGCAAGTAACAGCTTTGTTCTTTCATGATCCTCTCCGATCTGCGAACAGCCGTAGGGATGCGAAAAAGTAAAGCATCCGTCAATTCCCTGTGCATCTGCATGTTTTTTGTTGAAAGCGGCTACGATCGCCCTGGCCTGTGAATTTACACAGCCGACTGTGGGTATCACCCAAAGCTCGTTTCGGATTCCGACCTCGCCGTTTTTCCTTTCGAAAACATTCACCTTTACATTTTTTCCGGGAACAACGGGAGCCGCCTCTTTCTTGTCAAAAGAATATTCAAGTGTTCCGGAGAGACAGGTTTTCATGTTATGGGTATGGACATGCTCGCCGGGCTTTATGTCCTTTACTGCCCTGCCGATGACCTCGCCGTATTTGATCACCTTATCTCCGGCTTTTATGTTTTTCAGGGCAAATTTATGTCCCCTGTCAATATCTTCGATCAGTGTTACATTCTCAGCCTGCTCACCTGCTTTTAAGGGCATTAACGCCACTCCTACAGAATCGGCGGGTGAAATGACAATGCTTTTCTTCATCTGCCGTTTAGTCCTTTCTGAGCTTTATGCGCTTTTCGGTCTGCTTGTCAAAAAGATAGACACTTCCGTAAGGGATTGCAAACTCAAACGCAGAATCTATTTCCGGAGAATCGTGGGGATCAACCTTAAGTATGCTGTTGATTCCGTCATAATTTACGTAAACGTTTGTATTGTCTCCGAGAAGCTCCACAAGGTCTGCCATGCATCTGATCCTGTATGAATCAGCATCGGCCGCGAAGCCCACCTTAACGGCTTCGGGACGGAAGCCGAAAACAACTTCCTTGCCTTCATATTCGTCAAGCACGGCTTTATCGGCAACAGGCTTAAGGTCGATAACGTTTTCTCCGAGTTCAAGTTTTCCGTTCTTAAGCACTGCCTCGGCAAAGTTCATAGGAGGCTCACCGATGAAGCCTGCAACAAACATATTTACGGGATTAAAATACAGATCATAAGGAGTTCCTATCTGCTGGATATACCCCTCTTTCATTACGACTATCCTGTCAGCCATTGTCATGGCTTCGGTTTGATCGTGCGTAACATAGATCGTGGTAGCTCCGGTTTCACGATGGATCTGTGTGATCTCGGAACGCATGGTAACACGCTGCTTGGCATCAAGGTTTGAAAGAGGCTCATCCATCAGGAAGATGTTGACCTTTCTGATTATCGCACGGCCTACAGCCACACGTTGTCTCTGTCCGCCCGAAAGCTCTCTGGGGAATCTTTCAAGATAAGGTGTCAGTCCGAGTATTGCCGCGGTTGACTGAACTCTCTTTTCAATTACATCATCGTCAACGCCCTGAAGCGTAAGGCCGAAAGCAAGATTATCGTAAACCGTCATGTGAGGATAAAGCGCATAGCTCTGGAAAACCATTGCCACGCCCCTCTCCCTCGGGCCTTTATCATTCACTCTTTCACCGTCAATATAGAAATCACCCTTGCTGATGTTTTCAAGTCCTGCTATCATACGCAGGGTCGTGGATTTTCCGCAACCCGACGAACCGACGAAGACTATGAATTCTCCTTTTTCGATTTCCATGTTGAAATCATGAACCGCATGAAATCCGTTAGGATAAATCTTATTGATACCGCGTAATGTTAAATATGCCATAAATCAAAACCCACACTTTTCTTTTGTTGTTAATGTGAACCGATCTTATCTGAGATCGAGATTGTTTATATTGTCCATGTCATCATATGTCTGGTTCTCACCGCACATACCCCAGATAAAGGTATAATTACTGGTTGCTGTTCCGCTGTGTATCGACCAGCTGGGGCTTATTACCGCCTGTTCGTTGTGCATGATGATATGTCTTGTTTCCTGAGGCTGACCCATGAAGTGGAAAACAATATTGTCGCCTTCAAGTTCAAAATAGAAATATACTTCCATTCTTCTCTCATGTGTATGCGAAGGCATCGTATTCCATGAGCTGGTGCGGTCAAGCTCGGTCATTCCCATCTGAAGTGAGCAGGACTCGCAAACATTCGGATGTATATACTGGTTAACAACACGCTTGTTCATGTTTTCTTCGCTTCCGAGAGGCCTGTGGCATGCCTTGTCCTTTGTGATGTAAACCGTAGGATAGGTCTTGTGAGCCGGGCTTGAATTCAGGTAGAATTTTGCGGGAGCTGAAGGATCTGCCGATTTAAACCTCACTTCCTTTGTTCCCATTCCGATGTAAAGACCGTCCTTGTAATCAAGCGCGTACTCTTTTCCGTCAAGAACCACGCTGCCCTTTCCGCCTACATTGATAAGGCCCATTTCCCTTCTTTCAAGGAAGTACTCTGTTCCGAGCTCCTTGGTGCTTCCGAGAACAAGCTCGTTACTTACGGGCATTGCGCCACCTGCTATCATCCTATCCTGATGCGAATAGGTAAGTGCGATCTCATCTGCCACAAAAACCTTTTCGATAAGATAGTTCTTTCGAAGGGTTTCGGTGTCATAGTGTTTAGAATCATCGGGATGATTGCTGTATCTGATGTCGAGTTTCATTGTTAAATATCCTCCTGTTGCATGATACTTATATAAATTGTCTGAGATATTTTATCGCATAAGCGATATCGTCGCCTGTTGTGCCTTCCAGAACAAGATTTGCGTCCGGCTCTACTTTCCTTATCTCGGAAATGATCCTTTCGTAATCGAAAATTCCTTTGCCGACTCCGACCTGCCGAAGCTTTCCGTCCTCAGCTTTTATGCAGTCCTTTATGTGAAATACGCATATTCTGTCTCCGAAAGTCTGAAGACCTTCATCAAGGATATCATACATCCTGTCAACGTTTGATGCATCAAGGTAGTTGTAAAGGTCGAATATGAAGCGGATATTATCCCTGCCTATTTTCTTAACCGTGCGGTAAAGTGTTGCAACATCGTAGCATACATGACCGAAGGCGCCTTCCATACACACATTCACATCAAAATCCGCCGCATAATCGCAGAGCCCGGAAAATACTTTTACAACCCGGTCAACTGCCGCTTCGGTACGGTTTTCGGGATGATAGGTCCATTTGTCACCGTTGAAGGAGCCTGTTTCCGACCCCACCCTATCGCAGCCGAAATCTTTGGCAAGTCTTATGTAGTCCTTGAATACCTCAATTCCGTTTTTGATCTTGGCTTCATCCGGATGCACGGGATTAAAATATGCACCGATGAGAGGGACGCTCTTTCCGGCATTCTTAAAAGAATCCCGGAATGAAGCCGCTCTCTCACTTGTTACAGAACCGGGAGTATATGATATCCCGTCAAGACATTTATAAGCAACAAGCTGAACACCGTCAAGCCCGAGCTCTGAAAGCCTTGCACATATATTCTCCTCTCCTTTGACACCAAGATCATGCGCTCTGATAAAAAGCTTCATATTTCCTATCTGGCAAGCCAGCCTCCGTCAACCGCAAGTGTAAAACCGTTTACATAGTCGCTGGCGGAAGATGCAAGAAATACTGCGGCTCCCATCAGATCGTCCGGAGTTCCCCATCTTCCTGCGGGGATCCTTTCGAGTATGTCGGCACTTCTCTTTTCATCGTTTCGAAGCGCCTCTGTATTATTTGTAGCCATATAGCCGGGAGCTATGGCATTTACATTTATTCCGTACTTTGCCCATTCATTTGCCATGGTCATTGTGATGCCCTTAACAGCGGATTTGCTTGCTGTATAGCTCGGCACGCGGATTCCGCCCTGATAGGAAAGCATGCTCGCGATCTGGATTATCTTTCCGCCGCTCTCCTGCTTCATGAACTGTCTTGCAGCAGCCTGTGAAAGGAAGAAAAGAGTACGGCAGTTTGTGTTCATTACAAGATCCCAGTTTTCAACCGAGAAATCAATGCTGTCCTCGCGTTTTATTATACCTGCGTTGTTCACAAGTATGTCAAGCCTTCCGAATTTTTCAACTGCTGTATTTATTATCGTGTCAACCATTTCAAGGCTTGAAAGATCCGCGGTAATGTACTGAAAATTTTCCTCTCCGAGCATTTCCTGGGTTTCCGTGCTTTTTGATCTGGAAACTCCGAGCACCTTTGCTCCCGCTTCGACAAAAGCCCTGCTGATGCCCTGTCCGAGACCGGTATTGCTTCCCGTTACAATTGCAACTTTGCCTTTAAGGCTGAACATATCAAGTATCATGATCGATTACCTCCGTATTCCTGATATTTTTTTCAAAAAATCCCCAGCATCTTAAGTGCTGCGACATAAATGAATATCGTTACCGTGCTTATCAGGCTGGTCCAGACAACCAGCTGTCCCGCCAGTTCGTCATCTCCGCCCATTTCCTTTGCCATTACCGCCGAAGAGACGGCAACCGGAGTTGCGAACACTCCTACAAAAGTGGCAAAGTGCTCACCCGAAAGCGAAAGCGTCCCTTTTAACAGGTATGCAAGAGAAAGGCCCGCTACAGGCACTGCGATGTTTCTTAAGGCTGTTCCCATGATGATCTCGCGCTTAAGCCTTGAGATCGCCGAGAACTCAAATCTGCCTCCGAGCACAAGCAGTGCAAACGGTGTGCATATGTTCTTTACGCTTTCAAGCGATTTGTATATCACCGTGGCATCCTTAAGCCTTAATCCTATGCCAAGCTTTTCAAACCCGGCCCTTATCACAAGCACAAGAAGTCCGGACACGGTGCCTATTATCAGAGGATTTTTCGCAATCCCCTTTAATATCTTTTTTACATCCGCTTTTTTCTTTTCTTCGCTTCCGTTAAACACCGTCAGCGTTATGACGCCGAGTATGTTAAACAAGGGAACGCAGAAAGCAGACATTACGCCTGCCGCCGCCGCACCTTTATCACCGAATAACGATTCGGCAAGCGGGATTCCGATAATGGCATAGTTTGAACGGAAAACTGCCTGTATCATGACGCCGCGTTTCGCGTTGTCTTTAGTATAAGCCATACAGACCGGTATTGCCAGAAAAAAAATCATCAATACCGCGACTACGCCGTATATAACATAAGCCGGATTGACATCCGACAGTTTTTCAATTTTATAAACGTTCAGGAAAAGCATTACCGGCAGCAGTACCCTGAATACCAGTTTGTTTCCCGAATCAAAGAAATCTTTGCCGAGCAGTCCGATACGCTTTATAAAAAAACCCAGAGCAATCAGTATTATGATTGGCAAAACGGCGTTTGCCGCAAATATGAATGCATCAAAAATCATTACAGCTTCTCCAAAGGAAAGTAGTCTTTAAGATACTTATCTGTTGCCCTGACCATACTTTTGAAAAGCTCACGTCCGTCTGCAAGCGAAAGGCCGTCGCACAAGGGCTGATTCATAAATGCTTCAAACAGCTTATCAAGATTACGTTCCTTAATGCCGTAATATGTATTTTCAATATTGAGAGCATTACGGAGAACCAGTGCGTTAACCTCCGGCGGCAAGGGCTTTGAAGTTATCGGCTTCAGGCTGTCGCGCGAGAAAACACAGTTTGTCTCGACAACCGATCCCAACGGCAGTCCCTGCATCTGTCCCACATTTATCACATTTGCATTCGAAACCACGGGAGGCACAACTCCGACAAGAGCCTTGATGAGTTCAACAACCTCCTCATCGCTGTGCTTTACGACTACCTCCTGTTCGCCGTCCGCAATCCTCTGAGACAGCCTGATCTTTTCTATCCTGTCCTGCTTGCGGAAGCTTACGGGAGTAAGGTGGAAAAGCCAGTTTTCAGCATGTTCTTTGTCTTTTATATACCACGATCCGTTCATAAACTCGGCAAGATGCCTGTCGCCTGCTGCGGCAAGCACACCAAAGCGTCTGAAAAGATCCATTTTAACTTTATTTCCGTAAAGGAAGAAATCATCCCTGAAGCCGTCCGGAGCGACACCCATGCGCTCACAATATCCGCTTTCGTAAAACCTGTCGATGAAGCCGGGCAGTATCTTAAGAAGGTCGGTACCCTTATAGCCGGCTTCGGTTATCCAGGTAAAATGGTTTACACCGCAGGCATCGATCTGTATCTCGCTTCTGTCAGGCCTTTCGACATCCAGCATTTCATGTGCCACACAGGACAAAAACTCCTGAGCATGAAAAACTTCATGGCAGCATCCGAAAGCTTTTATTTCGGGAAAGACATCATACAAGGTCTTTGTACATGCCGTCATCGGATTTGTAAGGTTTAAAACCCAGGCATCCGGACAGTTTTCCTTTATGGCTTTTGCAAAGCCTTCATATATCGGAACAGTTCTCATGGCGCGAAGCACACCGCCGGGGCCGACCGTGTCTCCTACAGACTGGTATATACCGTATTTTTCCGGAAAATGCACGTCGGCTTCCATCTCATCAAAGGTTCCGGGAAGGATAGAACAGATTACAAAATCAGCACCCGAAAGGGCGTCCTCAAGCTTTTCGTATACCTTGTAATCCCAGACCGAAACACAGTCCTTTGAGGCATTTATCCTTTCTCCTATCCTTTTGTTAAGTTCTGCAGCTGCAAGGTCGATATCATACAGCGCTATCTCTCCTCCGAGCTCTCCCGCAAGAGCAAGATCGGTCATGAAAACCCTTGCCCACTGTTTCGAACCGCCGCCTATATATGCAAGCTTGATTTTTCTCATTGTAATCTTTTAACCTCCGTGTAGCACATAAGGAATGGTGCCACACCCTTAGCATCATTTTCAACAACGGGTTCGGAAATATAGTACTCATAGCTTCCGTCCCTGTTCGGTTTGTTTTCCGGTCCGAGTCCCGCAACCAGGCATATGCCTCCGAGATTAAGTTCGCCGTTTTCGCTTACCGTAAGATATTTATCACATATTCCGTCAAAGGTCTTTTTCCCGAGTGCAAGATATTCTTCGTCAAGCACCTTAAGCCTTACACCTTTAAGCATCGCATAGGCTATCATGCTGCTGCCGCTGGTTTCGAGATAGTTTCCTTCCTTACCGCCGCAGTCGACAACCTGATAATACAGGCCGCTTTCGGGATCCGCATATAAGGCAATGCCTTTTATCGCTTCGCGGAAAATACCGATAAGCTCCTCCCTGTACTCATCATTGTTTATATATCCGATTATATCGGCCAGTGCGACCGTAAACCAGCCTATCGAGCGGAGCCAGAAGTTTTTGGAGCATCCCGTTTCCCTGTCTGCCCAGAATATGGACTTTGAACAGTCACAGCCATGATAATAAAGCTTTTTGTTTTCATCAAACATCAGCCTGCGGACATTCTTTATCTGGCTCATGATATCGGACAGATCATTATCTCCGAATTCCATTAGGTATCTCACATAGAACACCTGGGCCATGTAGATTCCGTCCAGCCATATCTGATTCGGATAGATCAGCTTATGCCAGAAATTTCCCGTAACGGTCCTTGGCTGGTTTTTAAGCTGGCTGTAGAGAAGCTCAATGGCTTTTTTGTACTTTTCCTTCCCGGTCATCCGGTAAAGATCAAAAAGCACACGGCCCTCGTTCACATCGTCCAGATTATACTTTTCGACGGAATACCCGAGAAGCGAACCGTCCTCTTTCACATAGTAGTCTATGAAGTTTTCGGCAAAATCCGAATACCTGGCATCACCTGTCACCATGGCCATGTCAAGAAAGGCCGCAATGATGCATCCGTCGATATAATTCCATGCGGCAGGCTTGCCGAGACGGATTTTTTCAATGTTCCAGACCGGCTTGTCCGGCGTTGAATCCGCAAGCAGTCTGTCTATATATTTTTCTATTTTTTCATACATATTTTCTAGACCGTTTCCAATTCTTCCACGTTGTTAACAATCAGTTCGTCTCCGACACAGCCTTCGATATTTACATTTTTGACCGTCAGCTTTCTGACATTGTCAAAATACATTCCGGCCCTGCTCATTTTCACGGCATTGTTTTTCATTGCCGGAACCCCTTCTTTAGCGTTGGGATCGTAGGTGAAGCTTATGTTTTCTACGCTTATTTCGTCTATCGGCATCTCGGGAAGCCCGTCGCAATAGCAGGCGGCGACATGGCAGTTTTTGCATTCCATATTTCTAAATGCAAATTTACCGAGATATGGTGTCCTGTCATCAACCGGAAGCTTTTCCCTTGTCGTATTGTACTCGGAAAACCTGTCCGGATCGCAGCAGTTATACCACATGTTTATTACTATCGGAGTAAGTACTCCGTCCATTTTTATATTCTCGAACAGTACTCCGTCGATCACTGCGTCTTTTCCTCTTCCGCGTCTGGTCTTGATTCGGAGTCCCCTGTCGGTCGAATTAAAAATACACTTTTCAACCGTAAGATTCCTAACTCCGCCGGCCATTTCGCTGCCGAGCGTTACAGCACCGTGTCCGAACTGCATAATGCAGTTTCTGATGGTATGGTGATCGGCAGGCTGTTTGAATTTCCTGCCCAGTTCAATTTTTCCTGATTTGATCGCGATACAATCGTCACCAACACTGAACCTGCAGCCGATGATGTCCACGCCGTCGCATGCCTCCGGATCAAGCGCATCGGTATTGGGGCTGTCCTTGGGAGCATTGACCGCAAGATCGAGGAACGCAAGATTTTTTGAAAAGTAAGGATGAAGCTGCCATGATGCAGAATTCTGTGCAGTGATTCCGTGAACCGTAATGTTTATGCAGCGGTTGAAAAACAGCAGTCTCGGACGTGCGGTCTTTCTTTCCTTAACATTTATCCACCATTCGCTGTTCTGTGCATTTCCGTCTATCGTTCCGCGTCCGACTATTTTGATATCCTCGGCATATTCCGCAAAAATAAGGGACTGATGCATGGGAACGGCATTGCCTTCCCATGTTCCGAAATGAACCTCTTCGCCTGTTTCAATATCGGTTGCGAATCCTGGGATCATGGGATATTTTTTTGTATCGGTACTGCCGAGCAATACGGCATTTTCGGAAAGTTCAAGCGTAATGTGGCTTTTAAGAGAGAGCGGCGATGTAAGATATGTTCCCTCTGGGAAATACAGCCTGCCGTCCTTCGGAAGACAGTTTATCGCAGCCTGTATGCTTATCGTATCGTCCGTGCTTCCGTCTCCCGTTGCCCCGAAAGCTTTTACATTTACGGCACAGCTTTCACTAAGGGTTTTAAAAACGAGGCTTTCACCGTTTGCTTCAAGAGTATATTCCCGACCGGGTTTCAGTCCGAAAAGGGAAAAAACATTTTTATCCGAGGAAAAAAGTTCATTGCCGTCAAGCTTTACGATGTATTCCGTCTCACTGTAATAAGGTGAACTGCCTTCAAGCTCAAAACATGCGCTTACTGAACTTGTGAATAGTGTTTTTATCATTTTCCTCCTTGTTTGCCGGCTTTAGCTTCGGCATCCTTTATGATTTTTACCATTGTATTTTTCATTGTTATGAAAAGCATGTCAAACCCGAGATAAAACAGGCCGAACAGTATGGGTTCAACACCGAGCATCGATGCTTTTTCGCTGCTGTCGGGATTCGCGCTTACTCCGATCGCAACATTTATTACATAGTATGTTTTTATTACACAGAAAAGTATCAGCCCCGCATATACTACATTAAGGAATAACGACCAGAATTTTCTGACCGTTACCATCATCCATTTATCATACTCTCTTTCTGTCGGCTCAAAGTGTCTTAAAGCCTTATTTGTCAGAACGTCAGTCACGACGCCCAGACCTATCGCGAGCACTGCCATAAGATCGGCGCCCTGAATGTATACCCCGAGGCCCCAGAAAAAGAAATAGCACACGGCTCCTGCGAACCAGAACTTTATGAACAATATCTTCAGCCATCCGGGAATACTGAACTTTCCTTTTGAAGTATATTTTTTTATCTCGGCTTCGGATACTTTCGGAGCATTTTCCGCATGCACAAGCCTGTCGACAGCATCTGTCTTCAGCTTGTAATAATCTGCTGCCGATTTTCCGGTATCCTTTTGTTTTTCACGCTTTTTCTTTGCCATGTTTAACCCGGGTTTATATTATTTATTCATCATCCGATATGTCGATAGCAGCCATGTTTTCATTGCCTTCGACATCGATCGAAGTCTTTATCTTCCTGATAGCCTTGGCATAAAGAGGAAGTGTGATAAGTAAAACGGCTGTAACCGCGATACATATTACATGCAACGAAACTACAGTTTTTGCAGTTTCGATATATTTTGTGTTCTTATCAATCACAATCTTGTTTTCCGCACGCGTTGTTGCCGAAACGATTCTCTTGATATATACGTTGTCAACAAAAATCAGAAGGGCGAGCATTCCGCCGAGAAGACCGAGCATCGGCTTGTTGGCTTTCTTACGTTTCGGAAATGAACGGAGGAATACCACAAAGGCAAGTATCGAAAACAGCATTGCCACGAATTCGCACTGGCCCATGTTCTTACCGTTGATCCTCGCGGTCGTATTGGCGATCGCCGTAAGATTAAGGGAGTAAATAAAGAACGAAGCCATCAACGCTATAAGAGGAATGGTCTGAGGCGAGCGCTTCAGTGCAACAATATATTTGCGGAATACTTCCTTTATGCCGCGTCCCTGTTTTTTTGTTTTTTTCTGATCAGCCATCTGAACTTTTCCTTTACTGTCTTATTGCATTGGTTGTTTCCTTGTCGAAGAAATGCTTCTTCGTAAAAGAAACCTTTACTTCCTCTCCCTCTTTGTATGTACACCAGCCGCGGAATTTGCAGGTGATCTTGTGATTTCCCACATTGCCGTTTACCAGTGTATTATAACCAAGGTTTTCGTTGGTGAATACTTTGACACCTATCTGTCCGCCCGGAATCACATTCTCGGGACGCACGCCCATGGTAACCGTCTTTCCCGTATATGCTGCAAGAGTCTTTTTCTCTTCTTCGTCAAGGTCAATCGTAAAGTCCCGGCAAACTGCCTTGCCGTCACGGATCTCAACATCGAACAGGTTCATCGGAGGAAGTCCGATAAAGCTTGCAACGAAAAGGTTTGCCGGCTTATCGTAGAGCTCTAAGGGAGTTCCGATCTGCTGTACATGTCCCATCGACATGCATACTATCCTGTCGGCAAGCGTAAGTGCTTCGATCTGGTCGTGAGTAACGTAGATAATTGTTGCATTAAGCCTCTTGTGAAGAAGCAGTATCTCACGTCTTGTCGCACTTCTTAACTTGGCATCAAGGTTTGAAAGCGGTTCGTCAAAAAGGAAAACCTTGGGGGTACGAACTATTGTACGTCCCATTGCCACTCTCTGCCTCTGTCCGCCCGAAAGCTGGCTCGGCTTCTTGTTTAACTGGCTTGTGAGATCAAGTATCTCGGCTGCCGCAAGTACCTTCTGGTGAATCACATTCTTGTTTTCCTTACGGAGCATCATTGAGAATGCCATGTTTTCATAAACTGTCATGTGGCCGTACAATGCGTAGTTCTGGAAAACCATTGCAATGTCACGGTCCTTGGGAGGCATCTGTGTCACATCCTTGCCGTCTATTATCAGTTTTCCGGAGGATATGTCCTCGAGGCCCGCAACCATACGCAGAGTAGTCGATTTTCCGCAGCCTGACGGTCCTACAAGCACGATCAGCTCTCCGTCTTTTACGTCGAGGTTGAAATCATGAACCGCCTTGACTTTGTTGTCGTAGGTTTTTTCAATATGTTGTAACTGTAAACTGCTCATTGTTTAATTCCTCTTGGCATCTTTTTCAAGTTCCGCGCAGTAGCTGTTAAGTGTCCGTGTCTTTATGATTCCCATAACTCCTGCCAGAACCAGCAGGCCTGCCGAAATGCAGAGACATACGGCTGCATATGTAAACTGTCCCTTTGTCATTACCGTTGCGGTTTTGGCACCTACTACAGGGTTTGCAGCCCTATAAGCCTTAAGCGGCAGATAAAATATCCTGCCGACCTGTATCGCTCCGAGGATAATGGAAACGAATCCGTATCCGAGCTTGTAGTTCTTGATGCCCTCTGACGAAAGGAACGCCGCAAGCATGAAAACCAGGTTATATACGATGGAGGCCCCTATCAGTATCCTGTAGTAATAGTTTCCGACATCCGACCTGTAAATATTTACAAAATAAAGTGCATTTGCCACAATTGCAAGTATGATCATATTTGCGGAAAATTTATTTTTTGTAAATCTCAGGCGGTCTTTTTTTATGTTTGATTCATCCAACTTAGCCAAGACAATCTTCCTTTCTGCTTCCTATCGCACGTTTTTCCGCTTTCATTACAACTACCTTAAATACACAGTTCAGTATCAGAAGTACCGACGCAAACATCAGGAATCCGAATATCACAAAACAGATGTCAAACCAGAATGTATCTTCGGGCCCGATGTAAAGTGTTCCCCATTCCTTTGAGAATGTCTTTAATGCTTCGAAATCAACGTTGTTAATGAACTGATTTTTATACTTTATTATCTGAGGGATACAATAAACCGATGCAGCGACTGTTGCAATTGTTGAAAGACCGATTGCTATGTAATTTCCGATATAGTATTTCCTGCGCGAATGCGTGTTGGTGATATACAATATCAGATTAACCAGTATCAGAGCTATGCCCACTCTTGTGAAGCTCTTGTTAAAACCGAACATGTCATAGTAGACATTTGAACCGGGGACATAGGTAAACTCATACTCGGTGCCGGGATATAAAACCGTCTTCGAAAGGGCGTCATAAAGATCGGTTGAAATACCGAGCGACCCTGCGAATACAAATACCGAGGCAATCAGCATCATCATACATACTATCTTCTGCAGTAACATTTGTCTTTTATACATAACAACCTTCCTTATATACTAATTCTCCGTCAAAATACAGCTGAGTGTCATCTGTATTTTGACTGAGAGTCAGTATCATGCCGGGAAGAGAATTGCTCTCTTCCCCGGCAATAATACAGATTCAGCTATTTTTTACGCTTTTTTACAGACTCTTATAGAAAGCTACAAGTCTCTTCCAAGCATCGTTTCTGCGTGCAAGGTATGTAGATCCGCCCCAGCCGCCTTCATCGACAGTCTTGGAAACCTTTTCTGCCGTGGAAGCTGCGTCGGAACCCGACTCGCCGCCGAAGCCTTTGCAGATGATGTCAACAAAGAGGTTAACCTCTTCCTTTGCAGAACCGAACTGACCCTTGTTTGAAAGCTGGGTAAGCTCGTTGATAGCGTTTGCTTCAGCTACTTCCTGAGGAAGAACTGTAGGTATCGATGTATACCATGAATTCTCTGCAAGTGCAAGCTCCGGATGCTTGATTGTTCCGAGTGCGATTGCCTTTGAAATGTAGCCTGCACCTTCCTTGCCTACTTCATGTGTGCACTGATACTCGAAAGCCTGGCTCTTTACGAAGCTTAAGGTCGATCCGATATAGTAACGTGCATAGTTGGTATAGTTACCGTTCTGGAGCTTCCAGAGGTCGTCATATGACTTTTCGGAAATAACAGGCCACTGTTTTCCGTTGAAATCGAAGGTTTCAACTTTGCCTGATGCATCATGCTTAACAAATTCATCGGGACCATAGGACATAAGTACCTGACCATCGGGGCTGTAAGCATAGTCGATGAGCTTAAGGCATGCATAAAGCTTATCCTGGTTGCCTTCAACGCCTGCTGCCGAGATGCCCCATCCGTCAGTCTTAACCGAACGCCATGACTCGGTAAATCTCATATACTTCTCGCTTCCGTCATTCCAGCGTGAAACGGGAACCATAACTGCCATGTACTTCTCGCCTGCTGCGTTATCAAGTACAGTAGCATTGTAAGCTGTCTGTGTCTGGTTGTAATCATAGTGCATGAAACCGTTGTCATCTGCAAGATACTTCTCGGTCTTTACTTCTTCTGTATTGATAAATGCTTCTGAAATAAGGCCTTCTGTTGCCATATCATGCATCTTTGAAAGTGCTTCATAGGTAGCTGCTTCGTTTCTTGCGTCATGAAGTGCGCCGTCGGTACCTACATAGAGGTAGTCAAGTCTTGACTCAAGACCGCGGATACCGAAGAGGGTTCCTGCAAAACGGAACATATCAACACGTCTCTGGTTGTTGTTGTCTTCACGGCTGTGAAGTCCCTGTACGCTGTCGGTACCGTTAAGTGTCTGAGGGTTAGCAACTACGCAGCGAAGAAGTGCAACAAGCTCGTCAACATCCCATGCTGCATTCTGGCCGATGAATAAGTCGGCTCTCTTTTCGCCGTAGTATCCGTCATAAGTTTTATCAATGTACTCACGGAGCATGTTGACTGCAGCAACACCGTCCATTGAACCGGCTGCGTTCATCTTGTCAACGATATTTCCGTAAGCGTCATAGTTCTTCTTGATCGTCTCGGTTGCGGAGCCGTCAGCCTTTACAACCTCAACATCGATGCTGCCTGATGTAGGCATGAAAGCAGTATAAACGGGAGCTGCTGTCTTGTTAGACTTGTCAGCGGTAAACTCGCCTGCACCGTTTAAGAGTTTCTCAACCCAGTCTGTTCTCATAAGAGGCATACGCTCGATATCATCTACACCGTCGAAATAAGGCGAGAAATAAATTGCGCCGGCCTTGGGTCCTGCTGCTGCACCTGTGATTGAAAGACGAACGATGGGGTTAGCCTCAAGATAGGCCTTGAAGTTAGGCATCTTGTCAAGATACTCTGCAAGGTTTACAAGCTTGCCCTGCTGTCCGTTTTCGGAAAGAAGTGTTGCGGTACCGCTGAGCATATCTACCTGATCAAGCTGTGCATCCCAGTACTTGTACTCGTCTGCTGCTTTGTTG
This sequence comes from Lachnoclostridium sp. UBA3775, assembly GCA_002369525.1. Classification (GTDB taxonomy): domain Bacteria; phylum Bacillota; class Clostridia; order Lachnospirales; family Lachnospiraceae; genus UBA3775. Next base: position 19,720 of record DFFN01000064.1, read on the forward strand.
CCCTGGTACTTGTCTTCTATCTTGATGTCGAGAAGGCTTTCAACTTTCTGCCAGGTGGGCTTAAGATCTCCTGAATTGTAGGTCTTGCCGTCTGCAAGAGTAATGCCTTCGCCTGCAAGATCGGCAGTAAAGCTCATACCGGTCTTGTCGCTGTTATAACCGCAGGCCATACGAAGCACAGTTCCGCTCGCATAAGTAAGTTCATCAGCGGGAAGCGTTTCGGTCGGCTGGCTTGCAGGTGAGCTGCTGTCTTTGCTGCTGTCGGAAGCTGAGCTTGAAGCCGAGCTTGAAGCAGGGCTGCTGCTGTCAGCACTGCCTGAGCTCGATGAACTTGAGCTGCCGCAGCCGGGGAGCATTGTGGAAACAGCAAGAACTGCTGTGAGCATCAATGCCGTGAGTTTTTTGTTTTTCATTTGAATCCTCCTTGTAAATTCAAAAAATTGGTATTCTTTTTTTATATATCAAGCGCAGATCATACCGCAACCTGCGTGTGACATCATATTGATCACTCTTTTACTCCGCCCATGTTTACGCCCTTTGCGAAATACTTCTGTATAAAAGGGTAGATAACAAGTATCGGGATTATCGAGCATACGATAAGGGCATATATGATCGAGTCGGGTGCGTAACTGTGGCTTAACTGCCAGTTGGTGGTGAGCTCCGGATCCGAATACTCCTCGAGCCTGAGTCTCAGGTAAACCTGAAGCGGCTGTTCGTTGGTATTCGAGATCATCTGTCTCGACCAGAAGTAACCGTTCCAGCGTGAGATTCCGAAGAACAGTGCGACCGTTGCAAGTATCGACTTGCTCATCGGCAGGTAAACACGTCTCAGAACCTGCATCTCTGTAGCTCCGTCAACTATGGCTGCTTCCTCAATCTCCGTAGGTACTCTTTCAAAAGCATTTCTGAGGAGAATGATGTTCATTGCCGCCATACCCATTGCGATAACGACCAGCCATTTGTCATCCGTTATATGGATCTTCTGGAAAGTACGTTTTGTTGCAAGGTAGTTTAAGTACTGGGGAACCATTCCTGCGCTGAACCACATCGTGAATACAAGGAAAAAGTTAAATCCCTTGCGGAACAGAAGACGTTTTTTTGAAAGTGCGTAGGCACCGAAAACAGATATCACCATCTGCCATATGGTTCCGTAAAATGTTATGAATAACGTATTGGTGTACGAGTTCCAGAATACATTATCGTTAAATTCATCCTTGAATGCATCAAACTGAATATGCTTTGGGAAAAGGACAATCTTTGCATCCCTTACATCCTCATATCCGCTTATTGCCGATGAAATCGTGTAAATGAAGGGATATAGGCAGCCGATGGCAAACATTGTCAGCAGCACGTAGCTTATCAATTTGAAAATAAACTCAGATACTTCAAGTTTTCTTTTCATGGAGTAACCTCTTCAGATTATTAGTAAAGCGATACATCGGATGCTTTTCTGGCAATGGTGTTTGCACCGATCACAAGCAGCATACCGATTATGTTGTTCATCATCTCCGCGGCCGAGGCCAGTCCTTTCAGCGATCCCGCTATACCGTTTCGCTGGGCAAACGTCGATACGACATCCGCAGTCACATAGGTATTCGAGTTATATAACAGAAGGACTTTTTCATAGCCTATGTTAAGAAGTGAACCGATTCTCGTGATCAGCATTATGACTACGGTCGAGAGTATTGCGGGAAGAACCACATATCTCATCTGAGCCATCTTGCCTGCCCCGTCTATCTGGGCCGCTTCGTAACTCGTCGGCGATATCGCGATCACCGCGGCGAAGAATACTATACTGTCATAGCCCGCACTCTCCCATATACCGCTTATCTGATATATCGCCCGGAAGAAGGTCGGGTTGTTCAGCATTCCCGAGTATGCCGTTTTTTCCGATATCAGTCCGAGGTTGGACAGTAGATGTGCAACTACACCGGGCTGCATTCCCGCGGTAGTGGATCCCTGCTTAACAAGCATCAGTACCAGCGAGGTCATTATAACGGTTGACATGAATTTGGGCAGGTAGGTAAGCACCTGATAAATACTTCTTGCAAAATTGGAACGGATCTCATTGAAGAACAGCGCTATTATGATCGGTACCGGGAATCCAAAAACAAGTCCGTAAAAACTCAGAAGGAAAGTGTTTCTGAATGCTCTCCAGAACTGGGCGGAAAGTTCGAGATTTCCTTTTCCCGTTATCAGAGTCCTGAAATACGAGAAACCGGAGTAATACTGATCCGCTACGGGCTTTGCATCCTCCGTAAGCTTGAAACTTCCAAGCAGCTCATACATTGGCAGATAACGCCACAGAAGGAATACGGCTATCATCGGAACAAGCATCAGGTAAAGGCGCCAGTCCTTTAAGACCGTCTTAAAAACATTACGCCAGTAATGCTTTTCGACATCGTCCCTGACTTTCTGTTCGGGATTTTCTATATAGGTGCCGCTTTCCTCATCAAAGATAAGCCAGTCGGTAACCTTTGCTTTCATTTCTAAGGTCCTCCTTATGTTAATGTCAACCGGTGATTTTATTCATCGTAATCTCCGCCGCCGAGCTGCTGTCTGCGTCTTTCGGATTCGGTTCTTAAAAGATAACTCTTCTGATCCTCAAATACTCCGTCAAGCCGTCTTGTGAGAAGCACGACCACTATCGCAAAAACAAGCGAAAGCGAATCATAGGCGAAGAAAGAACCTATGCTTTTAAACGTGCCTCCGAAGAACAATCCGACAACTCCCCTGCCTGTCTGTACAAGGCAGAAAACGGATATTACGTACAGCACCGTAAACACAACTTTGTTCCTTACTTTTTCCTTCCCTGCTGTCTTAAACCAGAGAAGTGCGACGACGGCCAGGCAATTGCCTATGCAGTATACTGCAAACTGTTCAGACCCTGCCCCGATGGCTATGCACAAAACAAGGCCCGACGTAATTGCATGGATTATTGCATAGGCTCCCCAGCGCATCATTATTATACAAAGCAATGCCACTGTCGGGGAAATAAAGTATATCTCACCCGGAAACCAGTATTTTGCGGCACGTGCCGTAACTGCTTCAGCCACAGCCGATATTATAAGAAGTATCACAAGATCTATCGTTCTGTATTGTTTAAAAGTCAGCTCCATTGATTACTTCCTGTTCATACGGCGTTACTTAAAATGTTCCATAAGTCTTTTTATTTCGTTTTCATCCAATATCCTGCTCCATGAAACCCTTCCTTCCGGAACAGCACCGTATTCCGAAAACCTTGCTGTTTTATCCCTGTCGGTGTCGTTCCATTTGTCAAAGCCCTCTTCCGATATATGCCTGCCGTATCTGCAGTTTATAAAAGAGCTTTTGCCGTAGTCACGCCAGGGGCGGGCAAGAAATATTGAACCATCCTTTACCCCACCTTCGCAGGTAAAGCTGCAGTTATCAAATACGAAACCGATATCCTGCAATTTTGCATGTGCCGGTGCGGCTGTATATCCTGATCCGCGTACATCAAAAACCGAACGGATCTCACAATTCTTAAAGAGTGCATCTCCGCAGCCAAAAATGAAATCCACATTTCCAGCTATCAGACAATCCTCAAAAACCTGGCGCATCGCGCCTCCTCTTCGAAGCTCTTTTTTAAGGAAGCCGTCATATCTTTCGATAAGGTCATCCGGCAGCGGACCGCAGAAAACCGTATCCTGGGTTGAAAGAAAACGGCAGTTATGTGCCTCAAAATCATCGGCACATACAGTAAGGGCAACCTCCTGTCCCTTAAGCTCCGGAAAACGTGCATCGTTTTCTATCGTCAGATTTCGAAACCTTACACCGTCGGCAAGCACCGCAACGGTATATGTACGGAAGGTGTTGAATTCGACACCATTTTCGTCAGGCTTCTTTGCAAAATCGTCCCAAACAATCTTCGTATCCTCCGCGGAACTGCCGATGATCTCGATACCCGGAATGCTTATTTCAAGCTTTTCCCTGTATATTCCGGGTTCCAGTATCAAACGCGTGCCGGGGAATGCACCGCGGAGGATCTCATTAAGACTGTTTTTAGGAGTTACGTATACAGAATTACTCATTATTGTATGCTCTTATAGGCCGCCTCGGCACCTTCGGTGCGTATCTTTTTAAGATCGGCAAGCACAGTATCATAAAGTCCTTCAATTTCTGTGAGATCCCTGTCCCACATCTTTTCGTTCGAAAGCACTTTTTTCACGAGAACCGCATCATCTATGTCTTTGTTCTCATAGTAGAAATCAAGCACCCATGCATCATCCTGGACCTTGTACTCATTGCCTGCGGGGCGGACACATATAAGTCCGTCTTCCGTCCTCTCTTTGATATTGCTTGAGTAAAATGCTATGTATGCTGCAAGGCTCATTACGAGTGCCTCGGGAAGCTTGTTGTATTTATCGATATATTCAAGGAAAGACGGCATATTGCGTGCTTTCCATTTTGAAGTCGAATTAAGCGATATGCTCATCAGCTCATGATTTACGAAAGGATTATTGAATCTGTCGGTAACGGCCGATG
>DFFN01000014.1:0-9333 GCA_002369525.1 Lachnoclostridium sp. UBA3775
GAGCCCGGCATCGGCTGGTACTACACCGACTGGCTTAACGAGCTTTCAAAGAACACTTCAATGCCGACGATAGAAATCGGCAAGAACATAATCGACGGTTTTGTTGACGAATGCGCAAGAAAGTGCAAGGGACAGCAGACCACGCTCTCGATAGTGGATCTTGCGGAGCTTTCGCAAACGGTACCCGATAAGCTCGGCGAGTTCTCGACCGACACCTCAAAGCTTATAAAGAGCGATGAATACAAGAAGGTTTCCGATGCAAGAGCGGGCTCGAGGGAATTTGCAAGTTCATCGAAGATCGATCAGGTCGACCTTGTAAACTTCGCAAACAAGCTCGGAACCGAGGATGCAAAGGAGCTGACAAAGGTTCTGCTTTCAGCGGTTAAATATAACAGAACATCATCAAACATGACCAATGCCTACGGTCTTTCAATCTACTTCCCTTACAAGAAGGCAAACAAGGTTGACAACATGGTATCAACCTACGATGCTATCGGAATGGATGAGGACTATGCAAAGTGCATAAAGACCTTTGCCGGTCTTGAAACAACCGGACAGATTGCGGCAGGCGGTTCTTCAAGCCCCGCAAGCTCGCTTCTCGGAAACGGCGGCGGCAACGGCACTTCAGGCTCGGATGCACTCTCAAATCTTCTTAACGCTTTCCTCGGAGGAGGAAGAAGCATAGAAGGAATCGACAGAAATGCAGCCGGCTACATGGACGACGGAGACTGCTTTAACGCTGACGACGCGGTCACCTATATTGCCGCCAACCAGTTTGATTCTTCGAAGCTCAAATGGAAGGAGTACAACGGCAAGCAGGTTATCGAGCTGCCGAATGAGGAATGGGCAAGGATACAGTCCCTCCAGCTCAATATTTTCTATGATACCGGTTCGGGCTATGTAGACCTCGGTCTTGACAATATCTATAAATTCGAAGACGGAAGGCTTGTGGGAGAGACCGACAATACCTGGCTCTCGATCGACTCGCAGCCCGTGGCATATTATTATGAAGGAACCGTTAAGAACGGCTCCGAAAAAACTGTAAAGGGAAGAGTGCCCGCGCTTGTAAACGGCGAAAGATGCAACCTTATCATAGTATTTGACAATGACCATCCGGACGGCTATATCGCAGGGGCAAGATATGACTATATTAAGGGCGAGACCGAAACGGTTGCGAAGAGCCTTACCGAGCTTCAGCCCGGTGATACCATTGATTTCGTGTGCGATTACTATTCATATTCCGGTATCTATCAGGAGAGCTTTATGCTCGGAGACCAGCTTGTATACAGGGACGGCCTGCAGATAAGCAATACGGATGTCGGCGGCAGCACAAGAGTTACATATCTGCTTACCGATATGTACAACAACGAATACTGGACACCCGTGCTTCCCAAGTAATAAGGTGCTTTTAAAGAATGAATTCTGATAAGAAGAAAAAACTTAGCTGGAGTAAGATAAGGGAAGACGCTTACAGAATGGTGAGCGACAAAATAGTCGGTGTTTTCATAAACCAGTGCTATGACGTTATATCCACCATTGCGCTGATACTGAATCTTTCGGCTGTCATCATGTCAACGTTTGAGGAACTGAACGGAAAGTACGGAGATGTCTTCGTGCTTATCGAAACCGTTACTGTCGCTTTCTTTGCTCTTGACTATCTCCTCAGGCTCATTTCGGCCAAGATGATGTATCCGGAGCTTTCCGAGCTCGCGGCGGTCAGAAAGTACGTCTTTTCGTTCATGGGAATAGTGGACCTTCTGTCCTTCATTCCCTATTATCTCCCCTTTGTATTTCCTGCGGGAGCCGCAGCCTTCAGGCTGATACGTGTTATCAGGATACTGAGGCTTTTCAGGATAAACGAGCACTTTGACAGCCTTAATGTAATTACGGAAGTAATCGTCAAGAAAAAACAGCAGCTGCTTTCGTCGGTTATCATAATCATGATACTGATGGTGGCATCGAGCCTTTGCATGTACTCGCTTGAACACGAGGCTCAGCCGGAAGTTTTTAAAAATGCTTTCTCGGGTATGTGGTGGTCCATGTCTACCGTGCTGACCGTAGGCTACGGCGACATATATCCGGTCACGACCATGGGGCAGGTGTTCTCAATCTTTATTGCATACCTCGGCGTCGGCATGGTGGCGATACCTACAGGTATCATTTCCGCAGGCTTTGTTGAGCAGTACACCAGGCTTAAACGTATGGGCGATTACGGTATCGAAAAGGATATCAGCCTGATCAAGATAGAACTCAGAAAGCATGATGAATGGAACGGCAAACTGATAAGAAATCTCGGTCTTCCCGAGGATTCGATCATTGTCGGCGTAACAAGAAACGGCAAAAATGTGCTTCCGCGCGGCAATACCTTACTGCAGGCGGGGGATCAGATTCTGCTCGCGGCACAAAAGAGCGGAGAAGACACTCCGGTAAATCTCAAGGAAATTATACTTGGGAAGAATAATCCGTGGGCCGGCAAAAAGATCAAAGAGCTCGATCTTTCGCTGGATTCGTTTATCGTAATGATAGCCAGACGCGGACGTATGATAGTTCCGAACGGAAATCTCATACTTGCAGAGAATGACAAGGTTTTCATCTATAACAAGATTACAAGAGGCGAAGATGATTAACAAAATCAGACAATGGCTGGGGGTCGAAGAAAGAACCTCCTACACCAAAAGATATTTTTATCAGAATAACATGCGGTCCAGTGTCTACATGTCGATAGTCGTACTGGTGCTTGAAGTATTCCTGATATATGATAAATACAAAAGACTCGGAGAGGATATCAACGGGAAGAGCATAAAGTATTTCTGGGATAATTACCAGTCCTTTATCATCCCGTTCGCGGCTGCATTCATCATGTTTGTTATCGGCATGATCTATGCTTTCGGCGTGAAGGTACCGAGGTTCTGGGGAACCTTGTGTATCTGGGTCTTTGCTTCGGCGTGCATATATTTCGGTATGAAGACAAGCTATGACGATTTCAGCAACGGCGAGCAGATTCTTACCTTCCTTACTATGGAAATATTTGTCATGTGCCTGCTTACATGGCGGCCTATCGTCGGCTTTATAATCCTTGTCAGTACCTACGGACTTTTTATATACAGTCTGAACGGAATGGAAAAAATCAGCAGGAATACGACGATAAACATGTTCATAATGTGGTTCGCGACCGTTCTTTTCTGCATAAGCAATTACCATAAGACCATCATGCAATGCATAAAAGACGAGCAGATGGAAAATGTCAACCGCTATCTTACCAAGGTAAGCGTGAGGGATGACCTGACGGGAATCAGCAATGTCAATTATTTTTCAAATGCCGCCGACAAAATGCTTGCCGACAGCAATATAGTGAGATCCGGAAAGCTTTTCCTATTCTTCGATATCGCCAATTTCAAATCCTATAACAATAAATTCGGTTATGAAAAAGGAAACGAGCTGCTCAAGGCTTTCGCCGGAAAGCTTATCACTGAGTTTTCGGGCGATCTCACCGCGAGGTTTTCCGATGACCATTTCGTTGTATTTACTTCACGAGGCGATCTGAGGGTCAAGGTGCTTAAGCTTCGCGCAGACCTTCTGCAGATGGGCGAGGGTGTAAACCTCGAACTAAAATGCGGCGCGTACTGTCCCGAGGAGGAGGGGATAGATGCCATGGTTGCCTGCGACAGAGCAAGATACGCTTGCAATTCGATCAAGAAACGCTACGGCGAGTTCTATTATGAATATGATTCAAAGCTTGCCGAAAAATCAAGGATACAGCAGTATGTAGTTAACAATATCGATGCCGCGCTCGGCGCCGATTTCATAAAAGTATATTATCAGCCGGTTGTTTCGACGGCAACGGGCGGACTTTGCGGGCTTGAAGCCCTGGCAAGATGGCAGGATCCCGAGTACGGACTTTTGCAGCCGGGGATGTTCATCGAAACCCTTGAGGAATACAGACAGATCCACAAGATCGATATGAGGGTGGTTGAAACCGTCTGCCGCGACCTTCGCGCCGCAATTGACAGAGGGGATCCGGTGGTTCCGGTTTCTCTGAACTTTTCAAGGCTTGATTTCGAGCTCTGCGACATCACCGGCCACCTTAAAGCCATGGCGAAAAAGTACAGGGTGCCGAGGGCATATCTGGATGTGGAGATAACGGAATCTGCCCTTACCGATGAGGGCGATCTTTTAAAGAACAGGATGACTATACTTCGCAACGAGGGCCATAATCTGTGGCTTGACGATTTCGGAAGCGGTTATTCATCGCTGAATGTTTTGAAGGACTACAGCTTCGACGTCCTGAAGATCGACATGCTTTTCCTTAAAGGCTTTGAGACCAATGAGACGACAAAGACGATCATAAAGGTTGTGGTGGACATGACCAAGCAGTTAGGTATCACATCCCTCTGCGAAGGAGTTGAAACCAGGGAGCAATACGATTTCCTCGCTTCGATAGGCTGTAACAGGACTCAGGGTTACTATTTCTCAAAGCCTGTGCCCGAAGAGAAGATAAGGGAAATGATCAGGGAAGGAAAACTGAGCATTTCTCCGGAATTCCTTGAGGCACCTAAGGGTGATTTTGCGGAAGAGGATGAAAAGAATAATACGGGGGTAAAAGGCATGGACAGGGAAATGCTTGAAAAAACAGTAAACAAACAATTGGTTACCGCGATGATAAGGGACATCAACCGCGGCAAATCGATACCCGAAATAGCAAAGAGACACAATATCCCAGTGCCTCTCTCGGAAATGATATGCAGGCTTTACCTGACCCATCCCGGCGTTGACGAGGACGGTATAATGTCAAAGCTTGGCCTGTAAAACCGATTTAACCGCAAGACTGTAATCCGTAAGGCTTCCTGCCTTACGGATTTTTTTGAGCTCCCTTAAGTCAAGGCCGGCATAGTCCGTAAACCAGCTCCACAGCTCCTTCATTTTAAAGAGCACAGGCTTTTCGCCGAACATAATGCCGGTGTAGGCATTAAAAAGCTCATCATGAAAAGCAATAAATTCCGAAAGCCTGGACCCGTCATTTCTGAGGGGGGTTACTGAAGCCTTTTCATGCTTTAAAAGCTTGAAAATCTCGGGATTTTTCAGAGCACCGCGTCCAATCATGACTTTGCTGATTTCCGGAAATTCCTCTTTTAAGTCAAAAAAATCTTCACGGGAACATATATCGCCGTTAAACACAAGCCGGTCGGTGCTTATCCCGCATTCTTCGCAAAAGAAATCAAGGGCCTTTTTAAAGCTTTCTCGATGGACCTTTCCTCCGTACAGCTCGCATCTTAACCTCGGATGTATGATGAGTTCGTCAAAGGGATATTTTGCAAAAATTTTTATGAGACCGTCCCATTCCTCAAGGCTTTCCATACCTATCCTGGTTTTCAACGAGACGGAAAGTTCACAGTGTGAATAAATCTCATAAAGAAAACCGTCAAGCTTTTCGGGTATGGAAAGAAAGCCGGCTCCGCGCTTTTTTGAAACAACGGTGCCGGAGGGGCAGCCGAGGTTCAGGTTAACCTTATCGTAGCCGAACTCCCTAAGCGTTGCTGCTATTGCAAGAAAATATGCGGCATTGTTTGAGAGTATCTGCGGAATCAGGGGAGCGGCAGCATTGTTTTCGGGCAGCACATCGTTTCTTTCCTTGCTGCTTAAAACCGGATTTGAAAGAAAAGGCGTGAAATAAGCATCGGCTCCGCCGTAATGATGCACATAAGCGTTCCTGAATATATAACCTGCAACACCCTCCAGGGGCGCAAAATAATACTTCATTGAAATAGTCTATCCTTTCCGAAAATCAGCCAGAAAGATTTTAACATAAAAAACAGTAACATGACAAGTTCTTTTACATTTTTTAGTCGCTTAATGATGAAAAATTCGAACTTGTGATTTAATATCTTGCAATAGAAAGGGATTTGAATTATAATATACAAAAGTAATATTTTTACCTGAGAAAGGTATTTGGAGTAATGAGCAGAAAAAACAAATATATGGCTACCGGGTTTGCAACAGGGGGAATCAGTTCATCACAGAAAAACAGGATAATCCTTTATCTGATAATCGGTGCGGCAATACTTGCAATCGGAGTATTCGTACTGTTTGTGCTTCCAGGCATGGGAATCCTGGATAATCCATACAATAAAAACGAAGACAATAAATTTAAAATGGGCGAAGGAAACTCGAGCATTACGGCAACACCTGTCCCTCCCACACCGACTCCGAAGAACAAGCAGGAGGAAAGAGAGATGGCGGCGGACGGCGAGGAATTCACCCATAAGGTGGATCTTGTGGATCTGTTTGCTTCTTCAAACATGGAAACTCTGGAGAAAGCCTATTCCTATAATGACGGTGATGTGCTTAAAGGTTATGCAAAGGTTATCCATTGCAACGAACACGAAGAAATCGGCACAAGAGCCACAATGCAGCTGTATTCCGACGGAAACGACAATTTCATTAATCACCTTGAAAAAAATTTTGAATCGCTTTGCATAGATCCCGGTAAAGAACCTCCTCATGACGGAGTAAACCGTAACGGAAGGACACAGTGGGACGGTAACAAGGAGTCAAACTGGTACGGGCTTAAAAACTACGGTTATACTGCCACACTTAAAAAGTCGGAGACCGAGAAAGGTATCCTTTATGACTGGAGCGTTTTGGTGAACTTCGATTACGGAGCTTCCTCGAAATATTCCCAGAGAATGAAATTCCACATTGCCTATGAGGCAGCAGGAAAAAATGAAGAATGATAATTGCTCTTTTTAACAATTTTTTTGTGATCATAATGACTCTTGTCTGTGTGATGAAAGCATCAAACCCGGTTATCTTTCTGATGTCTGCGGGTTTGCTGATGATTTTCATTACGGCAGAGGAAATGAACGTTAACATGACTGCCGCAAAGCTTATTGCGGCAGTTTGTTTTGCTTTTTCGGGCAGTTTTTTTGCAGCTTTTATCATCACTGCGGTTATGGACAGATTAAGCCCTGTAAAGCGTGCCCTTTTGTCCCTTCTTCTTTATTCCGCCTTTTTTGCATATCGGGCAATTTCAGGTGCGGAAGAAACAGACGGCAGAAATATGGCGCTCTTTTTATTAAGGCTTGTTCTCATATTCATTCTGACGCTTCTTCCTTCATTCGCAAAGCAGCTGCTTTTAAGCTTTAAGAAAAAAGCCGAGGCTGACCGCGATATCATCAGAAAATCCAATATCAGCGAAATACATGAAAGGCAGCTGAACTACGAGCTTGCGAAACAGAACTTTCTTGCCGAAAAAAATGCCAGGCTTGTGGAACGCGAAAACATAAGCCGCAATATTCATAACAGCGTCGGACACTCGATAACGGCGGCAATAATGACTCTTGATGCCGCGGATATGCTTTACGATGTAAAGCCGGACGAAGCGAGAAAAAAGATGAACGATGCGAACGAGAGGATAAGAGGAAGCCTTGATTCCATACGTCGTGCGGTAAGGACTCTTGATGAAGAGGGAAAACCAGTACCGTTAAGCGATCTGATATCCGACTTTAACGGGATCATTGACGAGTTTGTGATGGATACAAGAATTAAGGTTGACAGAATCTGGAAATATGATAATGATTCGCTGACGACTAAGGGAATAGATGAAAACAGTGATGCTCTTTTGAAACAGGGTGTCCCTCACGGGCAAGGTATCCCTCATGAACATGCGGAATTCCTGACGGGCGTGCTGCAAGAGCTGCTCACAAACGGCGTAAAGCACGGAAATGCAGATTATTTTATCGTTACCCTGACAGGCGATTCGGCCCATTTAAAGCTTTCGGTAAAGGATAACGGACATAGCGATTTTAATGAGGAAAACAGCAGGCTGAAGATTGAAAACGGCTTCGGAATAAAGAAAATACAAAGCTATGCAAAGCGCATGGGCGGAAAAACAGAATTCAGGAACGATGACGGCTTCAGGGCAGCGGTGGAGCTTCCGCTGCTAAACAGCCTTTCAACGGATGAGATATGACAAAGTTTGAAAGTAAAACTTTCAAACCCTTTGATGACGCTGCAGGCGCGTCATCAGACGGGCAATACGCCTGCGGCATGGTACAAAACATGGAAAATGAAAACAGAAAAGTGCTTTTGGTCGATGATGAACAGATGCTTTTAGACAGCCTTGAAATTATTTTGTCTTTGAATGGTTATGAAATCTTCGGCAAAGCAAAGGACGGAAACGAGGCACTTGAAATTTTAAAAATAGGAAGCTGTGACATCGCTCTGGTCGATCTTAACATGAAGGGCATGGGCGGGATCGAGCTCATCGGGCACATGAAAAAGCTTTATCCCCGGGTAAAGATACTTGTGCTTACAACCTTCTATGACGATAAAAACATTACCGAAGCTATCGCAGGCGGAGCCGACGGATATCTTCTTAAAGACAGCGGAAAGGATGCGATACTCGGAAGCTTAAAGCAGCTTGAAGGCGGAAATACCGTGCTTGACGGCAAGGTAATGCAGAGGCTGACAGCACTGATAGGAAGTAAGAACAGCACAGAAACTGAGGGGAAAAGCGAGGCTTCGAAAGAAGAGGCCAACAGCTTAAAAGGTATCGGAGATGACCTGACCCAGAGGGAAAAAGAGATATGCTCCCTCCTGGCCGCAGGCCTTTCCAATAAACAGATAGCCGAAAAACTGTTTATCTCCGAGGGCACCGTTAAAAACTATATTTCCCTCATCTATGACAAAACCGACATCCATGACAGGGTGCAGTTAGCGATAGCACTGTCTGTTCATTCACGTCGTTAAAATGACCATTCAAGAATTATTATTAGTATTGACAGGAATGTATACATTTGCTATAAATGAAGCAACAGTTATAACCGTGGTAGTGTCAAGTTTTTATGAAAACTTGATACTACGCAGGCCACGGCTTCGCGAAGCGAATTATAATGCCGTGGCTATCAGTTAAGGGGGTGCCATAATGATAATCGAAGTTAAGGATTTAAGCCTTGCGATCAAGAAACAGAAGATACTTGACAACGTCAGCATTTCCTGTGATGAGGGCAGGATATATGGTCTTATCGGCCGCAACGGAAGCGGCAAGACGATGCTGATGAAATGTATCTGCGGCTTCATAAGACCGGATGAGGGTGAGATCAGCGTCCTTGACAAAAAGATAGGCAAGGACTGCGATTTTGCGCCGGATACGGGGATAATCATTGAAACGCCCGGCTTTATCGGACACTACTCGGGCTTTAAAAATCTCAAACTGCTTGCGGCGATAAAAAACAAGATAAAGGATGACAGAATAAGGGAGATCATGGAGTTTGTAGGCCTTGATCCGAACATGAAAAAGAGTGTCAGGAAGTATTCCCTCGGTATGCGGCAGCG
>DFFN01000014.1:9437-10911 GCA_002369525.1 Lachnoclostridium sp. UBA3775
CGAGCCGATGAACGGACTTGACAAGGAAGGCGTGGAAGATATGCGCAAGTACCTTCTTAAGCTTAAAGAGGAGGGCAAGACGATACTTATTGCTTCGCATTCGGCGGAGGACATTGCGGTGCTCTGCGATGAAACTTTTGAAATGGAGAAGGGTGTACTGTCGAAGGCGTGTTAAGAAAAGGATCTTACAAAAACAAAAACAGTGACCACAGTCATATATGAAAATCACCATATTATGACCGCGGTCACTGTTTTTTTGTGCCGGGAAATGTTATATTATCATCGTAAGGTGCCGGGCGGCACAGAAAATAACAAGGTTTTAAAGAAAGTTACGGTACAAAAAAATGAAATCAGGTTTATCCGCATCAAAATTCATAAAAAACAACAAGAAGACATGCGGTGTGCTTCTGGTGGCGCTGTCATTAACCTTCATGGCCATGTACATCGTTAATTACCTTCTGATGACGACGGTGGAAAGCTTCACTCCCTTGATGCTTGAAATGCCGAAGAAGATAAGCTACGCATCGCTTACCGACGAGACGCTGGGAGTACTGAGGTCCGATTACGAAGACCGGAAAGCCTACAACGACGCTCTGATAAAGAGAAGGGAGGAACTCTGCGAACAGCTGCGCGGAGTTGACGGTATCGGGGATGTAAAATATATCCAGATCATAAATCAGGTCTATTCCGGCATAGTCGGACAGGTCGGTACCGAAGTTCCACTGCTTGGCGCAGACGAAATACAGGCGTTCCTGGACCACTTCGACGCAAAGCTTATCGAAGGAAGAATGCCGGAAAATCCGGGAGAAATGCTTTGCGACAGCACCATCCTTAAAAACAACAAATATGAGATGGGCGGATATTTTAACCCAGATGCTTACGGTGAGACCTTTAAAATTGTCGGCGTGATAAAAAATCCTTATATGACAAGCGTCGGCATTCCGAACGGTTACACCAATTCCGGCTGGTATTTCACTTTCTACAATGACGAAAGACATACAAACCTGAAAAAGCTGCTTGAGGAAAACGGGCTCACGCTAAGAAACAGCGATGAAGTGATAGACAGTCAGCAGTACAGAGAGTTTTATGACAGCGAAATGATCAGCATAATTAAAACCTCGATCAATATGATAGTGCTGGTTATCATGATCTTTCTGGGGGTTTCGGTGATAGTGGCCTACATTTCCTTCATGAGAAACAGGGTGAACGAGTACTGCCTCTATGCATCGATCGGCTATTCAAAAAGAAACATTTACGGAATGATAATGAGGGAGATAATCATTATCTTTATGATAGGAATAATAACGGGAGCGGTATTAAGTATCGGCCTGATGGCCTTTTTCGATCAGGGCGCGATAGAACCGAAAGGGCTGGTTTCAAAATGGTTTTATCCTTACCATATACTAAAAATATGCGCGGCGCTGACCTGTATAGTCGGAATTCTTCAGATTCCGATACTCATAACCATCAGAAA
>DFFN01000080.1 GCA_002369525.1 Lachnoclostridium sp. UBA3775
GGTAGAGCGCATCCTTGGTAAGGATGAGGTCACCGGTTCAAATCCGGTTATCAGCTTTTTTAAACCCTTGCGTTCCTGCAAGGGTTATTATTATTTCAGCAGTTCACGTCTCTGCTCTACAATACGTTCCACCTGTTTTTTAATACTTATCTTGTCCTTATATGTGATTCTGAAGAAATCTATCAGCGCAAGCTCGTCCATCTTTCCGTAAACAAGCTTTGCCCTGACCAGATAATAAAGTCCGACCGTTGAAACAAGCTCGTCAATCTCCGAATCTTTCAGCCTCTTTTCTGCAAGAAAATATGCATGCTCCCTTTCCCTGTTGATCATTTCCTTAAGATCTCCGATCGTCTGTACTTTAAAGAAAGCAAGCTGCGCCAGATAGCTCTCGGGATTGGCAGGTATAAGCCTTGCCCCGGAAATTGCCGCTATCGAATCGGTAAAGTCCTTTATCAGGACATTATTCTTCATGAATTCGCCTATGGTATGATGATCGAGGGACAGATCGTCGGCATTGTCAAGCATGATCTTCGACTTTGCATCTTCTTCATACTGATATACCCTGTTTCTTATTCTCAGGAAAGCATCATCGGCAGTTTCGAGAAGTCCTGCGACTCTTGCAAACTCTCTTTTTGCGTCCCTCGGAATGCCGAATTCATTCTTATAACCGAGATCATGTTCTATTTCGGCCCATACATGCTGGAGCACGGACCTGATCTGTATTTCAAACCTTATCTTCTTTAATTCCGCGGTATACTGCGGCTTATCCGGCAGCCTGCATATGTAATGCAGCGACAGGTATCCGAAGGTTGTCGGCGCAAGCACCTTACGTTTATCGATCGAATTTTCCCTGTCGATCACGAAAATCTGCTTGAGCATCTCGGCTATGCTGTCAACCTGGTCAGAGAAATAGCATATGATCCTGAATCCCACTATATCGGAAAGATCAAACACCGAACTGTATCTGTCGGGCTTACGCTGCAGCTTTCCGTAAAGCGAATCCTCGGTCTTTATCCTTGATGTAAGCTGCATGATGGTATTGGTAAAGCCTGAAGTGTTCTCTTCTATCATGCCGTTTACTATCGATGAAAGCCTTACAAAATTCGACCGGTTCTGTTTATATTCGTCAAGGATTTTTTGCTCTTTCGGAGTCAATTTAATCTCTCCTTTATATATAGTTTCTCTGTCTGAAAATTTCATATGAAAGCACTGCCATGGCAACACTTGCATTCAGTGAATCGATGTTACCCTTCATGGGTATGGAAACGGTAAAATCACAGGTTTCCTTTACCAGACGGCTTACTCCGTCCCCTTCGCTGCCAATGACAAGTCCGATCGGTCCGGTAAGGTTGCAGCTCTGCATCGGGCCTCCGGACATATCTGCCGCGGCAAACCACATATTGCTTTTTTTCTTAAGCTCTTCAATGGTCTGACAGATATTTGTCACTTTAGCGACAGGCACATAGTTGATAGCGCCGGCACTTGATTTGGCAACAGTGGCGGTAAGTCCCACTGCCCTTCTTTTGGGTATTATTATTCCGTGGGCTCCCACCTGATCCGCGGTTCTTATCATCGCCCCGAGATTATGCGGATCCTCAATGCCGTCAAGAATGATAATGAACGGAGCCTCGCCCTTTTCCTCGGCGGCTTTCAGTATGTCATCAACAGAGGCATAATTATAAGCGGCAGCATAAGCTATCACACCCTGATGCTTGCCTGTTTCCGACATCTGGTCAAGTCTTTCCTTTTTCAGGAAACTGATGATGCATTCTGTTTTTTTTGCTTCACGCAGTATAGACTTGACAGGCCCGTCCTGACAGCCGTCAAGTATAAACAGCCTGTCTATTGTTTTTCCGGAACGGAATGCTTCCAGCACGGCATTTCTGCCTTCGATTACAGATTCTTCATAGCGCATATTTGTGCTCCTTTATCGGTGCAGTTCCTTTTCAAGACCCTTTTTCAGCAGTTCAAGCAGCCTTTTGTTTCTCCCCATAAGATACAGCCAGCCGCAAAGTGCCTCGAAGCCCGTCGCCGTGCGATAATCTCCGGGACTTGCATTTCTTGGCATGGTATTGGATTTTGTGTTCCTTGCACGTTTAAAAACCGCATGTTCCTCTTCAGTAAGATATTCCTCTATCCCATGCATTATCACGCACTGCATATGACAGTTTACATACTCGGTACATTTTTTATGTATCTTCTGAACCTGGGAATCCATGGTTTCAGCCAGGACAGTACGGATCACAAGCTCATAAACCGCATCGCCCACATGTGCGAGTACAAGCGGATTTATCGTGCGGATATCGTTTTTTTCCGGCATTCCCAGAGCTTCAAGTATATCCGAGGCAGAGAGTGTCTTTACTCCTTCCTTTTTTTCCGGTATATATTCCATAACTATGCCCTTCCATGTGCCTGCAGGGCATTCAAAATCAAAGCTGTCGCCGGTTTCAGAAAAGCCTTCGGATCTATAGCACTTGATTGCCGGCGGATTTGACGAAAATACAGCAAGGCTTATTTTTTTTGCGCCAAGCTCTCTTACGGCATAATCCTTTGCCAGCTCTAAAAGCTTTCTTCCGAGCCCCTGTCCTCTTTTCGCTTTGTCTACAATTACAAAGCCGAAACGTATATGGCTTTTGTCATCGGCATCCGGAAAACGAAGAAGTATATGTCCTACAACGTTTTCCTCTTCATCAACCATGGTCATGGGATACATGGGCGTGGGATATGTTTTTTCGTAATATTCCCGGTTAAGCTCGTCTCCTTCAAGCGGAAACCGGCCTATACGGTCGGCGGACCATTTATAAAGTGCCGCTTCATCGCTAAGCCATGAGCATATCACTCCGGAATCTTTTTTTTCATAAGGTCTAAGCTTCATATTACCTGTTCAGTTCCCAGACAGTTCCTTCACGTGTATCTTTAATGGTTATTCCTTTTTCGGCCAGCTCGGCTCTGATGGCGTCAGCAGTTGCAAAATCCTTTGCCTTCTTTGCTTCTGTGCGCTTTGCAAGCATTTCCTCCACATAAGAGCTAAGCTCTTCGTCGGCCCCGTTATCTTCCGTCTGCTGCTCAGCATTTACAAGGCCAAGGCTCAGTACATAATCAAAGCTGTCAACAAGCGCCTTCTTTGTATCGTCGTTTATGTCGGCTTTAAGCACATCATAAACAACCGTGAGCGCACCTGCGGTATTGATATCCGAGCAAAGAGAATTTTTAAAGCTTTCGGTAAACTTGTCAAAAGCCTCTTTATCTACTGATTTTAAGCTGCCGTCCTCATTCTTTTCGGTTTTAAGTCCGGCAATTCTTTTCTTTAATTTATCATAGCTTGCCTTTACCTGATCAAGTACTTCGTATGAAAATTCCAACGGCTTGCGGTAATGGCTCTGAAGACAGAACATCCTGTAAACAAGTGGATCATAGCCCTTCTGCTCAAGCAGTGATACGGTAAGGAAATCTCCCTTTGATTTACTCATTTTTCCGGTCTTGTCATTCAGATGATGAACATGGAACCAGTAATTGCACCATTTATGTCCGAGAAACGATTCGCTCTGGGCAATCTCGTTTGTATGATGGGGGAATATGTTGTCAACTCCTCCGCAGTGTATGTCCATATACTCTCCGAGGTGCTTCATTGAAATGCATGAGCACTCGATATGCCATCCGGGATAACCAACGCCCCAGGGGCTGTCCCACTTAAGCGCCTGGTCCTCAAACTTGGATTTGGTGAACCAGAGTACGAAATCATTTTTATTGCGTTTGTTTAAATCCTCTTCGACGTCATCTCGGACACCCACAAAGAGATTTTCTTCGCTGTGGCCTGTAAGCACATAATAATCCTTAAGTTTGCTGGTGTCAAAGTAAACATTTTCTCCTGCCCTGTATGCATAACCTTTTTCAAGCAGAACCTCTATCATATGTATGAACTCATTTATGCAATTGGTTGCGGGCTCAACCACATCGGGAGTCTTGATATTAAGCTTTGCGCAGTCGGAAAAGAAAGCGTCGGTATAGAACTTTGCAATTTCCATGACGGTCTTATGCTCACGCTTTGCGCCGGCAAGCATCTTGTCCTCACCCGTGTCGGCATCGCTTGAAAGATGGCCAACGTCGGTAATGTTCATGACACGCTTCACATCATAGCCAAGATAACGAAGTGTCTTTTCAAGAACATCCTCACAGATATATGAGCGAAGGTTTCCTATGTGTGCAAAGTGATAAACCGTCGGGCCGCAGGTATACATTGCGACCTTTCCGTCGGTATTCGGAACGAATTTCTCAACTCTTTTTGTCAGCGTATTGTAGATATTAAGTCTGTTTTCCATTTGTTCTCTCCCATTATTTGATTTATTGTAAAGCCGGGCTTACAGGATTTTATTTCCTGTAGATCCAGTCACAGACCAGCTTGATCCAGCCGGCAGCATCAACATTTATCTGGCTTTCCTCTTTTGCCGTAACTTCATCGCCGAGAGCCAGTCCGTGTCCGCCGTTCTGATAGATATGCATTGCAAAAGGAATATGGTGATCGTTAAGAGCAGCCGCAAATCTCAGCGAATTTGAAACGGGAACACAACCGTCATCGGCACAATGCCATATGAATGACTTCGGTGTATCCGCGTTTACCTGTTTTTCAAGCGATATAAGCTCTTCCCTGTCTTCCTTTTTCAGATAACCGATTCCGAAAGTGCTTTCAAGCCCTCCGAGGGGAAGATATGAATCCTCGGCAAGAAGATTGTCTATCGAACCCTGGTGGGTATCCGTGCTTGAGATAACGGGATATGCAAGTATCAGCGAATCGGGCTTATGTTCCTCTGTGAAGCCGAGAGGTTCTTTGACAAAGTTTTTGTTCCAGTGTACCGCAAGGCTTGCGGCAAGATGACCGCCCGCAGAAAAACCCATTACCGCAATATCATGCGGGTTGATATCATTTTCAAGCGCGTGTTCTCTTATATATGCCAGAGCTGTCGCTGCCTCAAGAAGATCAAGCGGAAAGCTCTTTCTTATACATGAGTATTTAAGGACATAGCACTGCACACCCTTTGTCAGCAGCGCAAATGCTATCGGTTCTCCTTCTCTTTCCGAAACCCATTCATAGCCTCCGCCCGGTATGATCAGAACTGCGGGGCGCATGTGCCTGTCGATTTCCTGACTTTGCTCGGCTATATATTCAACAAGCACGGGGTTACAGCCATCACCCGAAAGCCCGGCCTTTTCATAAGGTACTTTTAATTCTATCGTGTTATACTTCATATCCTTTTCCTTTAATCCTTTATTTTTTTCATGCATCCGCCGCATGATGCACAGGGCCTTGTTTCACTGTCGAAACTTAAAAATGAAGCATCCTTCATTTCTGAAATCAGACAGACCGCCTGAGCTGATATGCCTTCTTTCCGCCCGGTAAAGCCAAGATGTTCTTCCGTTGTTGCCTTGACATTCACACGGTCGGTTTCAAGCTTCAGCGCCCTTGCAATGTTTTCGCGCATTTTATCAATGTACGGTCTCATTTTCGGAGCCTGTGCGATTATCGTCGAATCGATGTTTTCTATTATATACATTCTATCCGCCAGAAGTTCGCCGACATGCTCAAGGAGCTTTATCGAATCCGCACCCTTGTATTTCTCGTCATTGTCCGGGAAATGAAGGCCGATATCGCCGAGAGCCGCCGCACCAAGCAGGGCATCCATTATCGCATGTACAAGAACATCCGCATCCGAATGGCCGTCGAGCCCGAACTCATATTCAATTTTAACTCCGCCGATAATAAGGTCGCGTCCTTTTACCAGACGGTGTACGTCATAACCGTTTCCTATCCGCATTTTTCCCTCACACTATTTCCGAATAAGTTCCGAGATATTTAAAACTGTCGGAATTAAATTCAAGTTCCGAAAGAAAAGTTTTAAACTGCTCGGAATATACGCTTTCCTCAATGTCAAAATAGAACATAAACTCAAAATTTCTGTCAGGTATGGGCCTGGATTCAATCTTGGTCACATTTATTCCGAGTGCATAAAGCCTGCTCATGAATTTAAAAAGCGAGCCCGGCTTATGCTCAAGCACAACGATGATCGAAGTACGGTCGGCTCCGGGGTAGATTTTAAGCTTTTTTGAAAAGCAGATGAATCTTGTGTAGTTATTGCCATTGTCCTGTACAGAGCTGCCGAGTATGTCAAGTCCGTAAAGCGAAGCGCAGGAACTGCTTGAAATCGCCGCCACATCAGCTCTTTCGCTTTCGGAAACCATCTTTGCGGCCACAGCGGTATTTGCCACCACTGTAACCTTAACGTTTCCCAGGCTCTTCAAAAAACCCGCGCACTGATTTATGGCCTGCTCATGAGAAAATATTTCTTTTATATCTTCCTTTTTTGTTCTTTTTTTTGCAAGCAGGTTATGATCCACCTTTAGCCTTAAGCTTCTTACAATGTGAAAATCATGCTTGCTCATCAGATCGTAAGTCATTTTTACAGAGCCCGCGGTGGAGTTTTCGATCGGAAGCACTCCATATTCCGCCTCACCGTTTTCAACCGCGAGAAAAACATCCTCAAACTGTGAATAAAAACGTATATCGGGAAATCTGAATATTTTAGATGCCGCTATACCGCCGTATGAACCTTCGACACCCTGACAGGCAACCACGGAATCCTTTGGAAAAACCTTGTCCGTCTCTTCTATCGCACTGTCGATCTTATCCACAAAGGAAGAGGTGGGATGAACTATATTATGCTGATATGATTTGCTGACGTCCATCATCAGCGAATATATCATCCTTGCATAGCCTTCAAGCTCGGGGCCCGCAAGCTCGCTTATCCTTGCAAGCAGCTGCCTTTCCCTTGCTCCGTCAAGCGTCTGCATGTTGTTTTTTGCCTTATATTCGGCAATTTCCTTTGCTGTTGCCATCCTCTTTTTGAAGAGATCTATTATATTGTTGTCAATTTCATCAATGATTTTTCTGCTGTCCTGAATATCCATCAAGAACCTCCAAAATATTTAATACAGAAAAAGGGATGTACATTTCGTACATCCCTTTGCATTGCCAGGGGCAGTAGGATTCGAACCCACGACCTGCGGTTTTGGAGACCGTTATTCTACCAGCTGAACTATACCCCTTTGGATTAGCACCGAGATATATATTACTATATCATGTACCGAATGTCAACAAAAATATTTAATTTTTTACACGCCGTTCTCAGCCAAGAAGGCTTACAAGTATTGCTGCCAATGTCTCCCTGCCTGTATTCCAGATCGAATTATATTCATTTAACGACAATGGAGCGCTTCCGTTTCCGATATTGATCCTGATGGCAGGAATCCCCTTTTCGCACTGGGCATAGCTTTCTGCCGAACCATACATGTCGGAGCCGTATTTATTTGTGTCGTTTTCAAAAGAAAACTTTTCGGAAAGCATTCCGGCAATCCTCTGTGACTCAGTCAGAGCTTCTCCTTCGCCTCCAAAATCACCTGCCACCGAATTTCCGCTTGTCCGAAGGTTTATAACAAGATCCGGATTGGTTTTTTCTATCAGTTTAATGATATCTCTTGTCTCGTTTTCGGATGCTCCCGCACTGCCTTTATAGCCCTTGCTTGAAGGAGCATCAAGGCTTTCCTTCTCATCCCAGCCGTAAGGGAAATTCATTGTCAGCTCCGTTCCTCTTGCGTTCCCGTAAAAGAAGGTAAGGTAGCTTTCTATCGAAAGGCTTGTGCCTCCCGCAACCTGGTCACGCTCAAACCATTGCTGAAGCCTGGTTTTAACGCTTTCGCTGCGGACCTTGTCAATATTATACTGACTGATCGTAACTCCGTCCGGATTAAGCATCGGAATAATGTGGATATTGAATTTTTTCAGCAGCTCGGCATAAGGATATCCGCCGTAAATACCTTCGTCAGCATAATGCGCATAATATTCGCAAAGCTTTGCGGCGAACAGGGAAGTCATATATTCGCAGCCTTCCATCCCTCCCAGCACGAGTATGCTGTGCTTTGCTTCGGGATTTCCGATCACAAAATCATATACATTCCTGCCATCCTCGGTCAGTCCGCAGACCGTAAGCCTGCATATGTCCGGGAAGCTCTTTCTTATCAGGCTTAAATCCTCCGTCATGCTTTCGTAGGAATAGAACTGTCTCGATGAATCAACAATATTCAGCGATGCAAGTGAGTATGTGAATTTAGAACCGCTGTTAATGGCTATCTCTGTCACATCCTCTTCCTTCACGAAAACCTCCCTGCCGGAAACATAAACCCTGTACCAGCCGCCTTCGTTATAGCCGTTACGGTATAACTGCTGACCGAATACACCCTCGCCTGCGCCGGCAGAATTTTCGTCGGGTTCACTGTAAAATTTAATAGTTTCGGAATTCACATAAACATTGTCGTCACAGGCATAGAAACCTGCTTCGTCAATGGTCGGCACAGGCTCCGGCTCTTTGGTCGGAAGCGCAACAACCTCATGCTCATGGGAATTCAGCTCGTTTATATCTCGTTTTTCCTTCTTTTTGCCGCAGGAAACCGTAAGCAGCAATACCATAATCATTACTGCTGCCAAAGGCCGGTTGAGTTTTCCCGCTTTTCCTTTCAAGCCCTGCTCCTTTATCCCTGCATGAGTTTTTTAAGTTCACGTATATTCTTTATTCCTATAAGTTCAAT
>DFFN01000184.1 GCA_002369525.1 Lachnoclostridium sp. UBA3775
TTGCCATGATCTCCTCGTTGATCTGCTCGACGTCCTTTTCAAATCTGACGACCATGGGATTTCCGGGAAATTCCATGCCGCAGGGAATGGCTTCTCCGACCATTACAGACATGCGTAGCTGTTCGCCGTGTCCGCAGATGTTTACGACGGTCACTTTTCCGGTCTTCATCAAAAATCTGGTGCAGACTCCGTCTTCTGCAAGACGTACCGGAGCGAGTTCTATTTCTCCTTCGGCGATCGAGAATCCCGAGCTTCCGCAGTGCGAGAAAAGAATGGTGTTTTTCTCATCATCCAGGTACAAAAGATCGGTATTGTTGATGGGTTTTTTGCTAAGCTCATACAGCAGCTTCATAGTAAGGATGCTTGTTACATCGCCTTCGCAGGCGCTTACTATTCCTTCTTCCGCAAGCAGCGAATATCCGAGGCAAACCTTGCCCATAAATGTCGTATAGCACTTTACGGCAAGTCCCGCAAGGCTGTACTCATCCACCAGGGATTTAAGCGCGTGATAATATTTCATCGACTCAAGCATGGAATCGTTTGTAGAAAGGATCGTGCACGGCTTAAGTATGTCGCGTTTTGACTCAAGAAGCTGCTTGGCTTCCCCGTCGGTCATTTCGGCAACCTTTTGCGTCATTTCTTTTTCGTCGATATTTACTACTCTCGCGCCGAGTTTTTTCTTGATGGCAAATTCATCATACGCGATTTCGGTCATACCTTTTACTCTGCCGCCGATCGCTCCCACGCGAACCTTGCTCATGCAGTTGATGAGGGCGTACGCCGCGGCAATGCTCTTTGTCTTTTTTGCGCATTTTTCGTCATCCGGATCGCCGTATACAAACTCATACTTCTTTCCGATATCTGTAAAAACAGCGCCTATCTGATGTGCGCAGCAAAGCGAGCCGGTATCGAATGCGGGATATGCGCGGATAATTACCGGTTTGTCTACGTAGGATAGAAGGTCAAGCAGATGATGGTCTTCGCTCCAAGTAGCCACACAAATAAGAAGGACGTCAGCTTCGATGTCTTTAAGAGCCTTGGCCGCATCCCGGACCGTTTCAAGATCATGCATTACAACACCGGTATTCACGCAATCCGCTCCTATGGCATTAAGACTTGAAACTGTCTGATTTAAAAGATTTTCGGCGTTATCATAACCCACTTCAAAGGGATGTGCCAAACCAATTGCCGCAATATTTTCTTTCATTTCGATTCTCCCAAACTATATGAGTCTTTTTTGAACAGGGTGGTGCTTTTGGCACCACCCCTTTTTAAGATAAGCTTAAACTATCAGCCTTTTTTCCATCTCTGGATTACGCAGGTAGCTCTTCCGCCGGCTTCGTTGATGATTTCATAATCGCCGAATCCCGCAGGAATAACCAGGGTCTGGAACTTATCGCAGTCAGCCGTAAGTTCGGGGTTCTTCTTAGAACGGACCGTAACCTTGCTGCCTACGGTAAGTGTAAGCATATTCATGAATTTGCCTTCGGTCGAGAATTCACCGCATTTTTCAAAATGGATTCTCTCAACGTGATAAGGCATTACAGAATAGCTCTTATATCTGTCGATCCAATAATCTTTCGTCCATTTAATAACGGTAGGAGTAGAAAGAAGGTAATCTTTTACCCATGACGCTCTTCTGGTCTTTTCCATGTTGCGTCCATGCTCAAGATGCATCTTGAGGGGCTTGCCGGTCATGGTCTTTGCATTGTCGTCCCATGAAGGTCTTGCGAAGTCATATTCGAAGAATGAATACTCGGTACCGTTGATACTGGGGTTGGTATCCATTTCAAGAACCATCTGGTTTCCGCCGTGTCCGTGCATGGTTCCCGGAGGGATCAGATAGAGGTCGCCCTCTTTGCTGGACCAGTTGTGAATAAAGTCTTTCCAGTTTTCAATGGGTTTGATGTTCTGTGATTCCTCGCAGAGTCTCTCCCATTCTTCAATGTCGGCGTCATCTTCAAAGCCCATCCATGTGTTTGCGCCTTCATAGGCCTCGGCAATGTAGTAAGTCTCATATCTGCCAAGAGGCTCATCGAAATGGTCAGCTACATATTTGCTGCTGGGATGGATGTGCATGGGCATACTGATTCTCTCAGCGGGCTGAGGAGTGGGATGCCAGCCGTCATCAAGCCAGATATCAAGCGGGAAGAGGCCGGGATACTGCTTGTCAATAAGCTCGCCGACGAGCTCTTTGCCGTACTGCATCGCATTAAGCATAGGCATGGAGATGCTTCTCTCTCCGCCAAAGTCAATAAGGATACGAAGCTCGGGACCGGCGATCTTGTTCCATGCGTTGTTTGCAAGGCCTTCTACACCGTAATCCATGTCATGATAACGGTATGCTCCCCAAGGACCGGGGCTGAAGATCTTAACTTCGTGAATGGGATATTTTACAAGAGTGGACATGATCTCATCGTAGGCGGCTCTGGGAACCAATACAAGGTCGTCCTCAAAGTAGTTCTCTACGTAGAAATCCATTGCGCCGTACATATAGTCTTTCTGGCGCTTGAGCATATAGTAATCAGAGTAGTTGTACTCTTTCCAGTCATAATCCTTGGTAGGCTCTTTGCAGCCGAAGGTAGGAAGTTTGCCAGTCCACATATCCCACTGAACCTTCTGATGGGTATTGTCAACATAGCACTTAACATCGATAAGAGACTCAAAAGCCTTGATGCTGGCGCCCATTCCGTAAAGAATGACAACCTGTCCTGCTTTTCTCTCGAGCTTTTTCGTGGTCTCTGCCACAGCGTCAGCTCTCATGATGTCTTCGATGACACCGGTCTTGTTTACGCGGCCAAATCCGGGATCATCCGTTACATAGGGCTTGTTGTACTCGATAACTTCTTCTCTGGATACGTACAGCTCGTAAGCGGGAAGGAGTACTACGTTGGTACCTGTCAGCTTCTCTGCAACTGCTTTTGCGATTTTTTCGTAATCGATACCGTACCAGCCGTCGAGAGCAATGTTCTTTCCGCCAGCCTTAACCATATCGGCTAACGCGGCAGTAACCTTTTCCCAACCGAAGATAACGGAATCTTTGTTTTTTGCAGAAATAACGATCTTATTGTCTGCATGTTTGGTAGATTCATATACCGGCATTTTCTTTTCTCCTTTACTATTTTATACGAATCTTTTAAACTGTCCGAAATCTGCTCACGGACACGTTTATCATTTCTTCGAACAGAATATAGCATTTTTGGATTGTTTTAGTATATGACCGTTTTTTTTATAACGTGCATATTTTTTAAGTTATTTTTATTAATAACCTTTCATCTTTTTTCGATAAGCTGTATACTGATACATGCATAAAGGAGCGCAAAAAGATGTATGAATTCAAAATTAATTTTGAAGGACTTCCGAAAACCTGTTGGGCCTGCTATGCAAAAAACGAAAATTACAGCTGGGACTCTTCGGTTCTGAATGAAAACATGCTCGAAATAGGCATTATGAACGCGAAGCAGCATACAATTACGATAAACGGGCGCGATCATTTTTTCAGTGGGAATACTCCCGTTCTTTACTGCAACGCAGGTGTTGACGGTTCGTCCGCAAGTGCGGAACCCGGTGTAACAGTAAATGATATTACTGTTTCAGTACAATTTCCAAAGCTTTTTATAGACAGAACCGAGCTTACGCTTATGGATTTTTCCGACTCGTCTTCACTGATCCTTCCGAAATTTCTTGACGACTGTTCCGAAGAATTTATAGCTGAGATGAAATATCTTCTCAACAGCTATATCAGCGCAAACACGATAAATACCGCCGAGAGCCGCATGGCATGCCTGTCCGACTTTTTTCAGATACTTGCAAAGATCGACAAACACGTTCGTAACAGATTTTTCAGAAAAGATGAAAAATCATATTATTATTACGTTAAAAAAATCAATTCCATTATCAATGAAAACTATACAAAAAAAATATCTCAGCAGGAAATAGCAAAAGAGCTCGGCATTTCTTCAAGTTATCTTTCTTCAATGTACAAGCAGGCTACGGGACTTACTTTTTCCCAGTATCTGCTTCAGACAAGGATGAACCGCGCCATGGAGCTGATGGCAACGTCCGACATGACCACCGCCCAGCTTGCCGCGGCAGTCGGATTTGAGGCCGAAAGCCACTTTCGCAGGCGTTTCAAAAAATATACCGGGATCAACGTTCGCGAATACCGTTATATCCAAAATGAAATGACTCTTTATCATCCAAAGCCTACAAGAAAGCCTGCCAAAACCGAGGATGAAGAATAATTGATAACACAAGCAAAAACGGACGCCTGACTTAGGCGTCCGTTTCTTATCTGATAATATCAATATCTTCCTACTGAGCTGAAAAGCTCCATCTTTTTGATGGTTTCTTTTTTGACTGCTTCTACCTCGGAAGGAAGCAGATCTGTAATGCCCTTTCCGACGTCCGTAAATCTCTCTTTGGCGGCAGAAGCGGCAGCAACGTTGATATCCGTGAAAATATTGACCTTGCTGATACCGTCATTTATTGCCTGTCTGAAGTCGTCGTCAGAAAGACCCGAACCGCCGTGAAGAACCAGCGGAACGTCAATATCGTTTGCGATAGTGCGGATCCTCTCAAAATCAAGCTTCGGAGGGAACTTATATGCTCCGTGAGCATTTCCTACCGCGATCGCAAGCGCGTCAACGCCTGTTCTTTCGACAAAATCCTTTGCCATAGCGGGATCAGTAAAGAAATCGGAAGGATTGACAAGCTTTGAGCTGCCTTCCGCAGAGCCCTCGTTATCTCCAACGTGACCGAGTTCTCCCTCAATGGTTGCGCCGTAAGAATGAGCTATATCAGCCATTTCTTTAACCTTTTTTACGTTTTCCTCATAAGGGTCGGTAGAACAATCATACATTATGGAAGAAAAGCCCAGTTCAAGCGCTTTTAAGCAGGTTTCCTTTTTGAGACCGTGATCTAAATGAATGACCACCGGAACCTTTGCCTTTTTGGCCATGGGAAGAAGGAAGTATGACAGCTCTTCAAGCGGCCCGAAAGGGAAAAGCACTTCGGCCGTACCCATTATGACGGGAGAGCCGGTCTCTTCGGCGGCAGCTATGATGCCTCTTGCAAGTTCGAGATTTACCGAATTGAAAAGACCTACTGCATAATGCTCTTTTTTTGCAGGGAGCAAAACCTCATTCATGTTAACTAACATTTATCCACCTCCGCTTATCTTCTGCTGAACTGCCTGCAGAATTCTTTGATTTCTTTTTCGGTTACAAGGCCGCTTGTGGCGTCGGGAGTACCAAGCGCCATTACCGCGCACCCTGACGCAAATTCGAGTATTTCACGATCGCTCCAGCCTTTATATATTCCTATCAAAGTTCCGGCGCAGAATGCGTCTCCGGCCCCTGTAGTCCCCTTGATATAGTCATCGGGGATAAGATATGAATTAACCTTTGTAAAGCCTTCATTTGAGAGACACACGGCAAATTTCGGCATATGAATCACTACTTTTTCTTTTACTCCGAGGCTTTTGAGTTTCTTTGCAATAGCTTCGAGATTGTCATCCAAAGGCTCTATTCCGGCCATTTTTCCGGCTTCGGTCTCATTTACGATAAGATAGTCTGTATAGGGAAGGCACGGAAGCACAAGCCCATATCTGTCGGAATTTTCGCTGACAAGATCAATGGAAGTCTTTATTCCGCATTCGCGGGCTTTTTTGAGGATAGTAAGTCCTTCTCCGTTGTCGATCTTGTCAAGAAGGAGAAAATATCCCAGATGAAGCATTTTAGCATTAAGGCTTTCAAAATCGATATCATCAAATCCGAAATCCGCGCTTGCACCGGCATAAGTAAAGAAAGTCCTCTGACCGTTTATCACACTCATAACGTCTGTAAAGCTGGTCTTTTCTCCCTTTGAAACGACAATTGCGCTAACGTCAACGCCGCCTGACGAAAGTACGTCTGAAACAAAAGCGCCCTCTTCGTCGTTTCCGATCTTGCCAATAGCGCTGATCTCCATGTCGGGACAGATCTTTTTCAGATCAAGACCGACATTCGGAACGCAGCCGCCAACTGCTTTTGAAAGATTTACGATCTGAGTAAGCTCACCGCTTTGAGGATAGGCTTTGATCTCGTTTATCTTATCAACGAGCACGCTTCCGGCAACAGCGATCCCTGTTCTTGTTTTAGATTCCATGTTGATTGGCTCTCCCGTTTTTTTATAGATTATACAATAATTAGTCAAAAAAAATATGTTTAATTTTTAAATATTATTATTCGTTTTTATATTATTAAACATAACGGATCGTCAAAACGGACCGACAAAAAAATAAAGCCCTTAAAAACGAAAAGTCTTTAAGAGCTTTTTCGCTCCCCCTGCCCGACTCGAACGGGCGACACTGCGGTTAACAGCCGCATGCTCTACCGACTGAGCTAAGGAGGAATACAGAACCTCAACAAACCATTCCGCGGCGCCGCTATTGCAGCGAAACAGACAGGTTTCTTGAGGTGGTGTTAGCCGGCGTCGACCTATTTTT